>JAUWME010000336.1 GCA_030613285.1 Candidatus Zymogenus sp.
GAGATGATATTTCGGGGTTTTTCTGCTTTACAAGAAAAGACTATTCAAGGTCTAAACCACAACATCGCAATATATCTATACCGAGACTTTACCAAATTATCTATCATAATTACTTTCAGCAACCCAATTATTTCCAGCAATTCCTATTTGCAAAGGGAGGCATCAAGCTCACACGCCGTCTTGAAGTCTTCATCGGATCCAACTTTATCGCCGATTTTTTGCTTCACCTCAGCCCGAAAGTAATATGCCAAGGCGTAAGTATCATCAATCTCAATGGCACTGGTATAGGACTCATCCGCCTTTTTGAGAAATTTCTCCCCACCGATACCTCTAAAAGACTCACCCAAAAGAAAGTGTGGTATCGGGTCATTTTTGTCGAGAGTGAGCAATTCCTCAAAGGCCGAAACGGCAAGCTCATACTTGGCCTTTTTTAGATAGGCTGTGCCAAGGTTTGAGAGGGAGAGAAGCTTGATGCCCCTCTCTTGACTCAACTCCATGGCTTTTTTTGAATCCTGAATCGCCCCATCAAGTCTCCCCAGCTGAATTAATGTGAGGGAACGATAGGCATATGCATAGGCGATGTTTGGGTCAACGCCAATCACTTCGTTGTACAAATCGAGGGCCTTTTTGTATTTACCGTTGTTGGCAAATTCAATCCCTTTTTTAAGTGTCTCTGTTGGCATCCCTGCCCAGGACAATGACGGTGAAATTAGCAATACTATTATAGCAAGTAAAATGACGGGTATAACAATGTCATTGATATGTGTTTTAAAAAGTTTCACTTTCATGGCTCGTAATATCCATCCATAAACTTTGGGTTTAATTCACAGGCTTTATTGTAGTCCTCTTTGGCCTCTTTCTTTTCTCCCCTGCGCCAATGTTCCTTTCCCCTAAGAAAATACGCATTTGCATTTTTCGGGTCATTCTTAACAACATAGCTGAAATCTTTAAGCGCATTACCTGAAAATCCCATCCACCCATAGCAAATTCCCCTGTACAAATAAACAGTGTAGAGGCTATCATCTAACTCTATGACTTCTGTAAAATCTTTTGACGCCAAAACAAATTCGTCGAATATCTCCTCCTCTCGCTCCTTTGTGAGGATGAAATGATAGACAATCTTGTAGAGTTCCGCCAATTTGTAATGGGCAAGCCCCCTGACCCTATATGCTTCAATATCTTTATCGTTCTCTTCAAGTTTTAAAGTCGCTTCGTATATGACCCTCTTGTATATATTTATTTGATCAAGAGGGGTCATTTCCTGAGACGAGGTATTGTGAAGAGAGATTATGAAAGTGAGGAAGAAAACAATCGTCAGCAATTTTTTTAGACTAACTTTATACATAATATATTGTTTACAACTTTTAGATTAAAATGTCAAGGGTGTGGAGGAAATATTTGAAAATTGTATGAGGTTTGTATAGGGTGGAGAAAAAAAGACCCCGTCCAGTTCTTGGACGGGGTCTTTTTGCGATTTAATACATTCCGCCGCCCGGCATACCTCCCGGCATGGGTGGCATACCCATACCGCCTGCACCACCTTCATCTGGCTTCTCGGCTACCATGGCTTCAGTCGTAAGAAGCAATCCCGCGACCGATGCGCTGTTTACAAGGGCAATACGAGTAACTTTTGTCGGATCAATGATTCCCGCCTTTAGCAGGTCTTCATATTCCATACTCTGGGCATTTAACCCGTAAGCATCTTTGCCCTCTTTCACTTTTTCAACAACGATGGAGCCTTCAAGCCCGGCATTTTCTGCAATCTGCCTCAGGGGCTCTTCCAGGGCGCGCTTGATAATATTTGCGCCAAAGGTCTCTTCGTCGGAGAGATTAAGACTATCCACAGCTTTGATGCAGCGAATCAAGGCCACCCCACCACCTGGGACAATCCCCTCTTCCACGGCTGCCCTTGTTGCGTTCAGGGCATCCTCAACGCGGGCCTTTTTCTCCTTCATTTCGATCTCGGTTGCAGCGCCAACATTTATCACGGCAACGCCGCCTATCAACTTGGCGAGTCTCTCCTGAAGTTTTTCGCGGTCGTAGTCGGATGTGGTCTCTTCAATCTGTGCCCTAATCTGCTTTACTCTACCTTCAAGATCAGCCTTGGTTCCACCACCGTCGATGATTGTTGTCTCCTCTTTGGTGATAACAATCCGTTTGGCCTGACCAAGGTCCTCAAGCTCGATACTCTCAAGCTTAATTCCCAGGTCTTCAGCAATCATCTTACCGCCGGTGAGGATGGCGATATCTTCAAGCATTGCCTTTCTTCTGTCGCCAAAACCGGGGGCCTTAATGGCGGTACAGGCAAGGGTTCCTCTTAGTTTATTAACCACAAGGGTCGCCAGTGCCTCTCCTTCAACATCCTCTGCAAGGATGATAAAAGGTCTTCCAACCTTTGCTATCTTCTCAAGGATTGGAAGGAGGTCTTTCATGTTTGTAATCTTTTTCTCGTTAATGAGCAAGTAGGGATCTTCCAATACCGCTTCCATCCGCTCTGGATCTGTAACAAAATATGGGGAAAGATACCCGCGGTCAAACTGCATTCCCTCAACGATCTCAAGGGTGGTTTCCATACCCTTGGCTTCCTCAACTGTAATTACGCCCTCTTTACCAACTTTATCCATTGCCTCTGCGATGATGTTTCCAATTGTCGAGTCGTTGTTAGCGGAGATGGTGCCAACCTGCGCGATCTCTTTTTGATCTTTAGTCTCTTTACTGATATTTTCCAGCTCTTTGACTATCTCAATTACCGCTTTGTCGATACCCCGTTTGATATTCATGGGGTCGTTTCCGGCGGCCACAAGTTTTGTGCCTTCCCGAAAAATAGCCTGAGCCAGAAGTGTTGCTGTGGTGGTTCCGTCACCTGCCACGTCAGAGGTCTTTGATGCAACCTCCTTTACCATCTGAGCGCCCATGTTCTCAAACTTATCTTCGAGCTCAATCTCCTTGGCCACAGTTACACCATCTTTGGTGATTGTGGGTGAACCAAAGGATTTGTCAAGGATGACATTTCTCCCCTTGGGGCCCAATGTAACCTTAACGGCGTCGGAGAGAATGTTTACGCCCTTTAGTAACTTCTCTCTTGCTTCCTGATCAAATTTTATCTCTTTTGCCATAATAAAATGTCTCCTTTACTTTTCGATGATTCCGAGGATGTCATCCTCTCTCATAATTAAATGTTCCACACCGTCAATTTTGACCTCTGTACCCGCATACTTCCCGAAGAGAATCCTATCTCCCGCCTTTACGTCCAACGGAACCTTTGTGCCATTATCGAGAACCTTACCGTTCCCAACTGCCACAACTTCACCCTCCATGGGTTTTTCTTTGGCGCTGTCGGGAATAATGATTCCCCCTGCGGTCTTCTCTTCTTCATCGACTCTTTTTACGATGACTCTGTCCTGTAGGGGTCTGATCTTCATAATCTTTCGTCTCCTTTTTGAGAAAATTATATCAAACTAAAAACTCTTCCCTTATATTTCGATTGTTTTCGATATTATTAGGAAGCTGCCAACAAAAATTATTAGCACTCAACCAACGTGAGTGCTAATACAATAATAGGACAATATCTTTCATTTGGCAAGCATAGTTAGGGGCAATAAACATCAGTTATTTATGGTTATTTAAGTATATTTTGTGTATGCTCACCATTAATAAC
>JAUWME010000170.1 GCA_030613285.1 Candidatus Zymogenus sp.
TACACTCTACCATCTGAGTTATGCCCGCTAAAGTTTACAACAAAACAAAAGATATGCCAGATTAATCTATCTAATCTTACATCATATTTAATATTGCATAAAAAGTCAATATATTTTACAAAAATAATTTTTTGCAAAAAAAAGGGAACTGTCCAAAAACATGGGAATTGTCTTTGAACCATGCCCTTTAGTCAATCTCCAGCGAATCCAAAAGTTTGTCTATATCCACATCATCATCTTGAACTTTTTGCGCTGGTTTGTTTTCTGAAACCAACGAAGCTACAGGCGCCACTGGCGCGACAGTTGCTATAGTAGGCTCTTCTTTTTGAAGGTCTACTGCTCCTGGGGTTATTGGGGCCGTATCATCCCTTTGTTTTGCCACAATTCCCATATCCCCTAATTCATCAATGTGCTCTGTTCTCAGTTTTGGCCTCTCAAATTCTTCGGGAATTGGGATGCGAGTTATTTTCTGAGATTCCAGTTGCTTTAGAACCTCTTTTGACGCTGCCCTAAGGCCAAGATCCTTTGCAACGTTTTCAATTATTTCCCTTCCAATCACATTGGCCTTGTTCAACATTCCATCTAAGAGGGCGTTATCGCAAATATTGTTTATCAATCTCGGTATTCCCTTGGAAAAGGTCTGAATAACCTGTACCGCTTCCCTTGTGAAAAGCATCTTGTTTGCCCCGGCCACTCTTAATCTGTGCTTAATATAATTCTCTGTTGATTTAAAATGAAAGCTCCTTAATTCGTAACGAAGCGCAACTCTTTGATTTAAGGGTTCATCCTGCCTGAGATTTTCTTCCATCTCTGGAAGTCCAAAAAAGATAAACGAGATAAACTTTCTCCCCGGGATCTCCAGGTTTAACAATCCCCTAAATTCCTCCATAATTGACCTGTCCTTTAACATCTGCGCCTCATCCACCAGCACCAACGCCGATCTTCCCTCTTCTTTTATCTCTACTAACCTTTCATACAATTGGCCTAAAAGTTTCATTTTATCATCGTTTGGATTCTCAACGCCCATTTGAGTTGCGATCTTCTTTAAAAGCCAGTCAGCCGTAATCCCTGAATGGATGATGACAAGCATAGAGGCCTCGTATTTGTCTTCTGGAAGCGACATGAGAAGTTTTCTGGCAAGAGTCGTCTTTCCAGTCCCAACATCGCCTAAGAGAATTGCAAGGCCCTTCATTGACTGGGCAACGTACATCAGCTTTGCCAGCGCGGTTGTGTGCTGGGCGCTTTCGTAATAAAATCTGCTGTCTGGCGTGTTGGAAAAAGGGTCCAACTGCAAGCCATAAAATTCGTAGTGTCGCATTATTTATAAATGATATTATCCATACACGGTGGGAAACAATTATATAAAGACAAAAAAGGCGTGCTTTTTAGTTTTCGTAAATTCCTTTTTTATCATCCCTCGAACACAAATATTTCTTAATTATCCTTGAATTTCAATAGCCGTTTTGTATTTTACAATTTATTTTGATGAAGTGGTTTTGTCTGACTTAATAGTATTCGGCAATCAGACATAAGATATTCTATCCTTCTTCTTTTGTGGTTTGGAATCATCTTTCTCTTTTTTCTCTTCACGTTCTACTTCGATATTTACTTCAGCATTTTCAGAAACCAAATCCTTTAAGGCCTTTATCCTATCTTCTGTATCTCTAAAATCTGGTTTTTCTTTCGAAATACTTTTATATATCGGGTATGCTTGATCGATATCATCATTGGCCTCATACGAAAATGCCAGCTCGTATAGTAAACCATTTTTCTCATCAAGTTCCATTCCCGGAGTGTCAAGTGCCTCACGAAAGTAATCAATGCTTTTTTCAAATTCCCCCATATCTCTGTAGGTAACACCCATCATTACAAAACTGTCTACTCTTTTGTTTGGATCATTTACAGAAATATTAAATGACTTTATTGCATCATTAAATAGCTCCATCTCCCGATAAGCAATTCCGAGATTATAGTGGGTATCATAATCTTCGGACCCAAACTGTTTTTCAACGCCCTTTTTAAACTCATCAAAGACATCTTCAAAGGAGAAGTGTTCATCCTCACCTAACAGACCAGCGCCTCCTTTCGATTCCAAAGACATCTCATCATCAAGGACAACTCCTTCCAATTCCTTTCTGAGATCGAAATATTCTTCCCCCTCGGCAAGAGAATCGTCTTCAGGTGTCATGCTGATGAGTCCTCCCTCCAACTTTTTTCCCTCCCTTGTCTCAATTCCGCTATCAAAAGTTACTTCACCGCTGTCTATTGGTATCTCACCACTATCTATTGATATCTCGCCAATGTCAACTGGCTCTACAACAATTTCTTCTGTGGAAAACTCCACACCCCCCTCCATGAATCCATCAGAATCGACAGATATTTCTATGGGCTCCGCCCCCATATCACCAATTTCTATCGAGTCTGGAATCTCCATCTCTTCAACGTGCTCAATCACTACTTCATCATCGCTAACAACATCAAAAGATTCAACTCCATCGGTGTCAATCTCACCAGTTTCTATTGTTGTATCCAATCCGGGATCAAGCTCCATCGCTTTTTGTTGAGCATCGTCTGCAAGATTGGACATTCCCTTCTTCTTGGCAAGGGAAGATATATCAGAATATGTCTCTGATGCGTATTTATTATACTCAACCGTGTCTTCACTTGATTTAGCGATTTCAAGATAAAGTTCTGCAAGTCTCTTCTTGGGAGAAATATATTCGCTATTACTATCATTGTATCCCTTTAATACATCCGCCGCCTCTTTGTATTGCCCATATTTAACATAAGTGTCAACTTTCAACATTATCATTCGACCTGCGTCATCAATAACCTCTTGGCTTATATCTTCTTCAACAGCGGTTACTGCCTCAAAGGTAGTTGGCTCTGCGGCTTCTTCTATTTCAGTAACCTCTTCTAATACCTCTACCTCCAAAACCTCCATCTCTTGAGCTTCAACAATGTCTACTTCTACAACATCCTCAATAACATCAATTGTACTTACATCACTTGCGACCCCTCCTAATCCACTTACATCCTCTGTACCTGTAATATCGTCAACTGTGCTTGTCAGATTAGCATAAAGAGCCTTGTAATGACCCGCCTTCTCATGTTGTTGCTTACCCTGATAATAAATCATAAGTTGGGTGTAGAGCTTACCAAGAAGATCTGTCTTACCCAACTTCTCATAGGCAAATGCGAGTTCCTCTTTTGCTTCAACAAATTCTGGATTAATCTTGAGTAATTCATTTAGAATCTTTATTGAACCCTCGTGATCCTCTTTTTTTATAAGGACACGGGACTTCATGTATAATAGCTTTTTGTCATTTGGTAAAACCCTAAGGCCCATATCTATTCGACTGTTTGCAAAATCCAGCTTGTTGACATTTAAATAAATTTCTGCAAGGATAGAAACCATGTCAACCCGGTCGGGATGGTGCTTAATGAGTCTTTCGTATAACTTTACCAGATCCCCTACTCTTTCCTCTTTCTTGAGTTGCTCACCTATCTTGACATATTCATCAAGGCTTCTATCTATAAATTTGTTTTTGTAGTATGCATCGGCAAGTTTCATCCTCAATGAAAGGTTTGAGGGGGCCATTTCGGCCATCTTATCGAGAGTATCAAGCGCTTTTCCTGTATCTCCCTTTCTGTCATAAAAGGAATAAACAAGCTGGAACTGCTTGATTGCATCCCCAATAAGATTTTGTTTGTGATATAGTTCCGCTAATTTTAGATTGATTTGGATACGGGCAGGATCTAACTTAAGTATTTGTTTAAAAACAGCTATGGCTCTGAGATAAAACCCATCTTCTGAATAGAAGTTCGCAACAAAGTTATATTCCGATATTGCCTCAGTCTTTTTACCTTCACGGGCATATAAATCACCAAGTTTTTGATGAACCTTTATATCCTTAGGTTCTTCCTTGATAATCTTCTCATATTCTCTTATTGCTCTGTCATACTGGCCCTTTTGAAAGAACTTCTGCGCGGCCATCATTGATTTGTTTTTGTCAAACGCCATAACTACTAAACACAATAAAGTTGTTTAAAATATACTACAGTACGGGATAAAAGTCAATAGTATTACACTGTTTTGCAAAAAATACTACTCTTGTGTTAAAGGAGGTAAAAAAATACCGTACTATTTAGAAACCTACTTTGGCATAAAGGAGTCAAATATCAAATATACTTATCCAAAAAGCGGATATCTCGGTAACCATCAATGAATTCAGGGTCTTTCATTATCTTCTTGAATAGAGGAATTGTTGTATCTATACCCTCAATATGAAATTCAGAAAGAGCCCGATGCATCCTCTTTATAGCACCATCTCTATCCCTTGAGAGAGTTATCAACTTTACAATCAGAGGATCGTAGTATGGGTTCACATAAGCACCGGCATAAATCGCAGAGTCTACCCTCACTCCCGGCCCGCCGGGGGCATTATATTTTGTTACTATACCAGATGAGGGCGTAAACTCGAAGGGATCCTCTGCCGTTATCCTGCACTCTATGCTATGCCCTTTATACTCCACATCCTCCTGACGTAGTTTAAGCTTCTCGCCGAAGGCCAACATTATCTGCCACTTGGCAACATCAATCCCCGTTACCATTTCAGTTACCGTGTGCTCCACCTGTATTCTCGTATTCATTTCAGAAAAATAGTATTTCCCATCATCCATCACAAGATATTCCACAGTACCCAAATTTGAATAACCCACAGAACGGGCAAACTTTACGGCGGCCTCTCCCATCTCATCGCTCAACTCCGTCTCGATGACCGGAGATGGAGATTCCTCAATAATCTTCTGATATCGTCTCTGAATTGTACAGTCCCTTTGCCCAAGATGTATCACATTTCCCATATTGTCAGAGACGATCTGGAATTCTATGTGTCTTGCATTATCAAGATATTTTTCCACATAAATCTCTGGATTTTTGAGATAATCTTGGGCCTCTCTTTTGGCCGCGTGGAAAGTATCCAAAAAATCCACCCTCTCAAGAACAACCTTAATCCCCCGACCACCACCACCACCAACTGCCTTGAGTATTACCGGAAACCCAAGCGATTCCGCTATATTCAGTGCTTCTCTTTCGTCTGTAAGGGCCGTCTCACTTCCGGGAACCACGGGAATCCCCGCCTTTTTTGCCTCATTTTTCGAGGCAATCTTGTCAGCCATCAGAGACATCGTGTCCACCCCAGTCCCGATAAAGAGCACACCGGAATTCTGGCACGCCTCGGCAAACTCCAGATTTTCCGACAGCGGGCCATAACCGGGGTGGATAGCCCCCGCACCCGTAATGCTTACAGCAGAGAGAATCGATGAGAAATTTAAGTAGCTGTTTTTAATGTCCGCCGGGCCAATGCAAACCGCTTCGTCAGCAAGCATGACGTTAAGGGCATCTCTGTCGGCCTCAGAATAAACCGCCACAGATTTTATCCCCAGCTCCCTCAAGGAACGGATGACCCTCACTGCAATCTCACCCCTATCGGCGACAAGAACTTTATCAATCATATTTTTTCAGTTTTGATGAGACTAAAGAGGTTCTAATAAGAAAAGCGACTGCCCATATTCCACAGGTTGACCATTTTCGATTAGGATAGACACAACAATACCGTCAAATTCCACCTCAATTTCATTATTCAGTTTCATAGATTCAATAATGCAAATGACATCTCCCTTCCTGACCTCGCTACCCACTTCAACAAAGGGTGGAGAATCAGGAGAGGCTGATCGATAAAAACTACCCACAAGGGGCGACACAACGGCGACAAGCTCCCTGTCTTCGACAGCGTCATTAGTAGTCATCGATTTATCCGG
>JAUWME010000324.1 GCA_030613285.1 Candidatus Zymogenus sp.
CCGTTTGCGGCCTCAGATTGGGCGATCTCGTTTTCGTGGTGGGGAAAGACAAGGTCCCTGCCGCCGCCGTGGATGTCAATGGTTTCCCCAAGGATTGCGGAACTCATCGCTGAACACTCAATGTGCCAGCCGGGCCTGCCGTCTCCCCAAGGGCTTTCCCAGAAAGGCTCCCCAGGCTTCTTTCCCTTCCAGAGGACAAAATCGAGGGGGTCATCTTTCTTTTCATCCACGTCAACACGCGCCCCGGAGCGTAGATCATCGATGTTCTTTCCTGACAGCTTTCCGTAGCCATTAAACTTTTTGACGGAATAGAGGACGTCAGTGCCGGACACGTAGGCATATCCATTTTCTATGAGACTCTCGATAATCGCAATCATCTCCTTGATGTTCTCAGTGGCTTTGGGCTCAAAGTCGGGTCGAAGCAGACCCAGCGCATCCATGTCGTTGTGGTACTCGTCGATATATTTTTCCGACAGTTCAACGGTGGTGATTCCAAGCTCGTTTGCCCTGTTGATGATTTTGTCGTCAATGTCGGTGAAGTTTCTGACGTAGGTGATGTCGTATCCCCTGAATTTGAAATAACGATATATTACATCAAAAACAACTGCCGCTCTGGCGTGCCCCAGGTGCGAGAAGTCGTAGGCGGTGATGCCGCAGACATACATCTTGACTTCGTTTGTTTTAAGGGGTATGAACTCCTCTTTTTTTCCGGTGAGGGTGTTTGAGATAAATATGGACATCTCTTTTCCTTATTTCAATTTGAGGTTGACTTGGAATATTAATCAGTAAGATAGCATAGTACAGTTATTTGGTCAAGGAGTGTTAATTGTGAAAAAGGGTTAATCCAATTAATGCGTACTTTGCAATAGTAAGGAGGGGGGGAATGTGTCAATTGTCAGGCAATGGGCTTGAGCCCATTGTTTAGTGGCAAAAGTACATTTCTCCTCACTTAAAAAAATATCGTTTATCTACTCAAAACTCCTTCTTTGCCATCCTAAAGACCTGCCTTGAGCATACAAGCTGCGCCCATACCCCAGCCCCCGCCTCGCTCTGGCTCCCAATAAACCAAAGTCCTCTGTAAGGCGTTTTGAATTTCGGGGCCTCTTTTCCCATGATGGGACACATCCCCCCAAACGAATGGTGATCTGGCATGTGGGTAATCTTCTTAAAATCGTCGGGAGTGAGGGTGATTGTTACCTTCGCGTGTTTCCTGAGTCCCGGAATTATCTTTTCTGCCTCAATGAGGAGCTTTTCAGTCATCTCCTCTTTGGCTTCATTCCAACCTCCTTCGATGTCGCTGGGGGCGATGGTGTAAATTGTAATTGAATGCATCCCTTTCGGCGCCATCTCTGGCGAGTGAAAGGAATTAATATAAATAACAAAACCCTCTTTCCCCTCGTGATACTCTCCGTCACGGGTGAGGTACACCGCCCCCTCAATATCGTAGGTGTTAACGTAGTAGATGATAGGGCAGTTTTGATAAGGAGTGGGGTCTATGTCAACACCCAGCTGCACCATAAAAATCGATTCCATCAGGGGGACGTCCTCAATCTGGGCGACGAAATCGGTTGGGAGACGATCTTTCCCGATCAATTTGAAGAAACACTCCCTGGCATCGCCACTGACAAAAACTGCATCGGCTTGAACTGTCTTGCCGTTTTCAAGCTCAACACCAACAACATTCTCCCCTTCGGTCAATATCTTTTTTACCGCTGTTGCTGTATGGATATTTCCCCCGTTCTCGGTGACAGCCTCGGCTATTGCATCAATGAGCTTTCCAATTCCACCGGCAACGTAGTAAAACCCGACCCTTCTGGGGCCAATTCCAAAAACTCTCTTTGCGGGAATCCTAAAGTCATAGGCGAGCTCCGGGTTGAAGAAGGGAATCCCCAGCCCGATAAACTCCGATGGCAGCACAACAAGGTCTGCCAATATTGCTGTAAAGAACGCCTTTATCTTCTCGTCCTTAAAGAAGATGTCCAAAAGCTCCTTTGCATTCATGGTCTCATACTTTTTGATTTTGAGATAAAGCAACGCCATCCCAATCTTTAAAAAAGCGGAACGAATCGGCCCCCTGACTTTTGTCATCCTGTCTAATGTTACAAGGTCAGTGATTGTGTCACAGATTTTGTAAAACTCTTCGATTCCCTCAGCTTCATCGGGAAA
This sequence comes from Candidatus Zymogenus sp., assembly GCA_030613285.1. Lineage (GTDB taxonomy): Bacteria > Desulfobacterota > Zymogenia > Zymogenales > Zymogenaceae > Zymogenus. The sequence goes on from JAUWME010000324.1 coordinate 2,167, forward strand.
CACCTCCTTCAATCGATCCTTTCTCCAGTACGGCCCACCATATTCATCCGGCTTTTGGACGCTGTAATCGGGAAAAACCACGCCCCGATCCCCACTTATCATTTCAACTTTGTCGGCGCAACCGATCTCTTTAAGTACAATTCCCCCCGGCTCGTCAGGCCCCAGTGTTTCAACTATCATAGGGCCGATGTCCCACGTAAATCCATCTTTTTTCATGGATCTGGTAACTCCGCCAATTTGGTCTGATTGCTCAAAGACATCCACCTCTATGCCGTCCTTTGCCAAATATGCCGCCGTGATCAGACCCGCCATCCCCGCCCCGATTACTACTGCCTTGGTCATTTTAGTCTCCTATGATAAAAGTGTCTTGTTTTTCTTCATTCCGTTTCTGTTTTGTCATTGCCTGTGGAACATATCTCTGAGGTTTCCTCCTGTATACAGAAGATGGGGTCAATTACTGCACCGTCTAAAAACAATCGTCTACTTTAAGAAGGGACTTAAGCCCCTTGTCTTACATTATGATTTTATTTTAGCCTGGATTCCCGCTTTCGCGGGAATGACAAATGCTGTCATCCTCAGCGAGACAAAGGGATCCATAATAATATTTTAGCCTGGCTTTCCGCTTTCCAAGGGAATGACACTTAACTCTTCTGTCATTCTCAGCTCGACTGTGAATCCAGAGTGCTGTCATTGCCTGCTTGAAATTACACACAAACCAAAATTTAAAATTTCGAGAAGGGCTGACAAATTTGAGGCCGTTTTCGTTTCCCGAACATCTGAATGTTATCAAAGATGAAGTCTAATAACAAGGTTTACTGTAAAAAAATTTTTTAAAGTAAAAGGCCAATGTAAAATCAAACCACATATTAGAAATACCCTTGATTTATCTTGACATAAAAGATAAGCTATTAATAGTTGATTTTTTTAATGCTGGATTTAGCAGTAATAGTAATTGGAGGAGTAAAAAATGGCAGAAACTGGGAGCTTTACCGGTTTTGATAAAGAAACGATTAGGTTCTATAAAGACCTTTCCAATAATAACAAAAAAGAGTGGTTTGATGAAAACAGGGCAGATTATGATTGTTTTGTGATAAGGCCTGCGCGAGATTTGGTGGTTGATTTGGGAGAGCGATTGAAGGAGATAGCGCCAAATGTAATTTATGACCCCAGGGTTAATAAATCGCTTTTTCGGATAAACAGGGATGTCAGGTTCAGCAAAGACAAAACTCCCTACAAAACAAATCTGGCGATATTGTTTTGGGAGGGGAAGAGAAAAAGGATGGAGTGTTCCGGCTTCTATTTTCATGTGGAGCCTGAAAAACTCCTTGTCGGCGCTGGAATATATATGTTTCCGAAAGAGCACCTGACCGAGTACCGGAACTCGGTGGTTCATCCCGTCCACGGCCCAAAGCTGGTCGAGGCCATAGATGCGATTGAAGCTGGCGTAAATGTGAAGGGTGACGGCAAATGCGGGATTTACAGCGGAGACCGCTACAAAAAAGTTCCCCGGGGTTTTGACCCGGATCACGAGAGGGCAGACCTGCTCCTCAATAAGGGGCTTACGGCCTTTGCAGAATCTAAAATCATAGACGAGTTCTATTCAGCGGCCCTTGTTGATTATCTCTTTGAATATTATAAGAGAATGTTCCCCCTTCATCACTGGCTA
>JAUWME010000273.1 GCA_030613285.1 Candidatus Zymogenus sp.
AGCCTCACAAAGATTCCCGACAGCACAAGCCCCAGCGTCAACGAGGGAAGCACCAGGTGGTGGAGCGAATCTATTACTTGATTGGCATTTCTGACTAAAATTCCGTCGAGAACATAGAGGCCGGTAATCACTTTGGGCGAAACCCTGGCGCTGATTCTCCCAGCGATGGGGAACCATTTGAGCCAGACCCCAAAAATTATCTGAAATATTATGCCAAGGAAGAAAACCGGTATTGAATAAATAGTAATACCGTAGAATCTAATAGCGTAATCCCTAATTGTTTTTCTATTTTCAGAAGCAAAGGCCCCCAGGGGAATACCAACCCCAAAGGCCACAAGGAGCGAAAGGAAGGTTAGCTCTAAAGTTGCAGGAAAGTATTGCTTTATCTTCTTCCATACCGGAACTTTGTAATATAGAGACATCCCCAGATCGCCACGGATTAGCTTTCCCATATATTGGACATACTGGTTTTCAAATCCAAGGCTGATGATCGGCACATCGAGTCCCAGCTCGTGCCTTGTTTTATCCATCTGCCACTGTGGAGCATGACCCCCCAGCATCGCCTTTACAGGGTCCCCCGGCATCACGTGTACTATTATAAAGACCATGGTCACAAGGATAAAGAGCATGGGAATTGTGAGAATAATTCTCGTTATTATGTAAGCCGTAAGTGATCTCATGCTATTTTAGATAAAATTTATGTCAGCCATGAACGCCCAAAATTCCAACCTATCGTTTTATAACCCACAATTTATTTGTGGGTAAGCGAGACAATTTTTTTCGTGCCAAGATAAAAGTTAAAAGAATTTTTGTCGCCTCACTAAAAAAATGTCAACAACTATTTTTTGCTTGAAAAATTATAGAATTATGCGTAACTAAAAAATGGGGGGAGACAAGCCTCCCCCCATTCAGGTTGAAAAATATTTATTTCCTGTAAACGGAATTGTAATTGAAAATCATTGTTGGCGCAACCTTTATTCCTTCAATGTCCGGTTGTGTTACAAGAATGAGCTTGCCCTGAAAGATCGGGCACGTGGGCGCCTCGGTTGCCCAGTAGTCCTGAGCATCCTCGTAGAGTTTGGTCCTTTCCTTCATCTTAGTTTTAAGCTGTGCACCAAGAAGGAACTCATCCATCTTCGGGTCCTGATAGAATATCCCCATGCTGTCTGACGCCGTTGAAAGGGCAAATGGTGAGGTGTAGTTGTCAGGATCGATATAGTCGGGATACCAACCTAACAGGAAGGCGCTCATGTTACCTTTATCGAAGTTGTCGGTGTAGGTTCCCCACTCGGTGCTCTTAAGTTCGACCTTCATAACACCTGTAGCTTCAAAACCCTGCTTGATGAGAAGCGCCATATCAGCCTCGGTATCGCCGTAGTGTGTGGGAGTATACCAGAGTTCAAAGGTAAATGGATTCTCCTCGTTGAAACCAAGTCCGGCCAGAAGCTCTTTTGCTTTCTCAACGTTGTACTCACCCCAGGTCTCCTTGAAAGAATCTTTGTGGCTCCACATCCCGATGGGAACCATTGAATAGAGGGGAGCAACTGTTCCTAAGAATATTTTTTCTGCAACCGATGTGCGATCCATGGCGGCGGATAGAGCCTGCCTCAAAATTTTCTCTTTGAAGGGATCGCCGTTCGTAACAAAGCAGAGGTAGCGAATATAGGCGCCAGCGGCCTCGACAACTTTCAACTCGCCTAACTCCTTAAGATCGGCAATATCGGTGGGGTTCAGTGTCTTCCACGCGATATCAATCTCGCCAGCTTCCACGGCAAGGCGCATCGTTGTGGCATCCTTGTAATACTTAACGACGATCTTACTGTTCACGGCAGGGCTTCCGTAATAATCGGGATTCCTGACCAGAACAAGCTCAACTTCTCTGACATAGGATTCCACTTTGTAGGCTCCAAGACCCACAAGCGCTTCGGGGTCGGAAACATACTTGTCCGCGGGATAAACCTTTGAACTTACGGGAAAATACGGTACTGATGCAACAAGTGACGGGAAATACGCAAAGGAATCTTTAAGGAGAAACTTTACTGTGTATTCGTCCACCACTTCAACGCTTGCCACAAAGTCATCTACCAACCAGGAGGGATCCCCTTTGATCGTGATGACCCTGTCGATGGAGTATTTTACCGCCTCGGCGTTAAAGGGTGTTCCGTCTGTGAACGTTAACCCCTCACGAAGCTTAAAGGTATACTCCTTGCCATCTTCACTTACCGTGGGCCACTCGGAAGCAAGCCCAGGGATAAGATCGGTTGTTCCCGGCTCATAGGTCAAAAGACCCCCTGAGATGTTCTGAAAAATCTCCCAGGTGTAAAAATCGTAGGCCTGACACGAGTCAAGGTCTGTGACCTTGTCCGTGGTCCCAATTACAATAACCATATCTTCCTGCGGCTCCGGGGTCTTTGGTTCACAACCAGAAATCATAACACCAAAGATTCCCAATGCCAGCACCATGGAAAAAATGATTAAAACACTTCTTTTTACCTTCATAAAATCCTCCTTTTAAAGGTAACTCTTTTTGTTATTACAAGACACAAAAAACATAAGAAAATCAACAAATCACTTAAACTCCGTAAAAACAATTGAGCACGATGTCAGGTGATTGTTGTAAAAAACGCCAAAAAGCAGTTCAACATTTCAGTATTACTTGGTTTTATTGCATTTGGGCAAACTTCTTAAAGTACTAACTTCGTATTATATTTATGTGCTGTCCAGTTTGTCAATGTTTTTCTTTAAAAATTTGTTTGATTTTAACGTGAGCAAACGTCCTTCTACTATTATTTATTCCATAAATATTACCATAAATTTTGCAAAATTCAAGACAATTCCTTGACAATTCGGCATAAAACACTGTAGCCTTATAAATATGATTACTTTTCAGAAAAAATAGGAGTTGAAATGTCGGATCGTGAAAAAAAGAAAGTAATGAATTATCAAGAGCCCGCTTTTTGGGATGCGGTCTTTCATCCAAAATCGGTCTGTGTTATAGGAAAGACCGAAAAATTCAAGGGCGGGGCTATGTTTAACAAATCCCTGATAAATATCGGTTATAAAGGTAGAATTTCTGTTGTCTCAACAGACAACGGAGGTGATCACGGGTTTGATTCATTTGATAAAATCGAAGATCTCCCAGATGGAATAGATTATGCGATTTTGGCAATCCCGGCCAGCAAAACCCCCGAAGCAATAAGAGAACTTGGGAAAAAGGGGACAAAGGTGGCGCACATCTTCTCCTCCGGCTTTGGCGACTTGGAAACTGGTGCAGGAAGGGCACTGGAACAAGACCTCAAAATGGCGGGGATTGAGGGCGGAGTCAGGATCATCGGCCCCAACTGCCTGGGCATCTTCTCGCCGGAATCGGGCATCGCCTATCCTCCTGGGATATTCCCAAAAGAGATCGGAAACCTGGGCTTTATTTCGCAAAGTGGCGGAACCGCCCAGTCCCTCGCTTGGAGCGGTGACATCTACTCCTTTTTTCACAACAAGGGCGTAAGCCTCGGAAATTCAGTAGACCTTTCCATCGAGGACTTTCTGGAATATATGATCAATGACCCGAAGATTGAGATCATCGCCCTGTATGTCGAGGGGGTCAAAGATGGTGCGAGATTCCTAACGCTTTTGCGGTCGGCCACAAAAACCAAACCAATCGTAATTCTAAAGGCGGGGATAACCGAAGCTGGGGTTGCGGCCACAGCATCCCACACCGGCATCTTGGCCGGCAATGCAGCTGTCTGGAACGGTGCCATCAGGCAGGCGGGAGGGGTTATTGTCTCAACCTTTGACGAACTTGTGGAGACAATTTCTGCATTTACAAAGAGGAAGGGAAGTCCGAAGAGGAAAATTGCCATAATAAACCGGGGTGGCGGAGAAGGGATCATCGCAGCCGATACACTGCCGACAATCGGTCTTGAAGTGCCACACTACACCAAAAAGACCCAGGACGCTTTATCAAACTTAATCCCCAGCACAGGTACGGGGATAAAAAATCCCCTCGATTTTGCCGCAGTGGGGGGATATCCGGGAGTGTTTGAGAAAGTTCTTGCCACCATAGACGACGATGAAAACACCGACACCATTATTTACATGCACCACATTGAGTATGGCCACCTCTTCACCAGAAAGGAATATAACCAATACCTCCTTGACGCTTTGGTGAAGTTTTACAAGCAGTCAAGAAAGACCCTTTTGGTGGTGCTTCCCCTCTACTACTCCTTCGATGAATGGATAAGATCGATGAGGTATCTGAATTCAAAAGGCGTCTCTACACACCCGACCATCCTTGGGGCGGGAAAGGCAGCGCTTCACATCGCAGAGTTTGAG
>JAUWME010000462.1 GCA_030613285.1 Candidatus Zymogenus sp.
ACAATCTTCAACTTTTCAAGGACGTCTCCCTCATCGGTGTGTGTCAGTGTAAATTGCGACAACGCACAAGCCACGGCGACGGAGATGGCCCTTTTGGTGATTGCCTCCTCCCCCGCCGCTACTGGAAATTCCTCTGCAAGGGGCGATAACAGTTTCGCAATATTAATATTAGGAGCAATATCAACATCAGCATCAATATCATTATCAAGCAAACCAGTCCCATCAACATTTCCACCCTTGCAGCAATTTCCACCATCATCAAAGTAAGAAAGACCAAGGGCGCACCCACCATCCCGGGACCTGACATCCACCGCAACGTAAACCCTCCCCTTAACGATTTTTTGGACTTTTGCCCCAGTAGCAACCCGATTCAGCGCCTCAACTATCTCTTCAAAAATATTCATTCGTTAAAATAAAAAAAGAATTTAAAAAGTTTTACATTACTTTCTCTTAATGGTATAGTACAGTTTGTTATCCATTTCAAGGAAGAAATAGTAAAATAATGAGGCCCAAAGAATACCTGCTGTCCACAATCAAGAGGATTGATCGAAGGGGATTTAAGGCCTATAATGACATTAAGGGCGCCTACGACTTTGGACATTTTATCCTTTCTGTGGATCATGTTCAGGGTGACCCGTTTGCCGCCCCTTCGAGGGTAAGTGTCCTTGTGGGATTGACCGATAGCGGCTTTGACCCTTCGCTCTTTACCACCGGCATCAGGAATGTTGCGGCGGCAGATTTTATAACCCGCACCTTTCATCGGGCGATTTTAAACACGGCCAAGGGATCAAGGGGGATGGGAAAGAGCGGGATGATTGCGATAAATACTCCCGGCCAGGAGGTTATCAAGCGAAATTCGTGCCTCATCATAAATGATTCCACAAAGGATACCATTGAGGTGAGATTTGTTGTGGGGCTCCCTGCCGCAGGGAGGACAATCCTGGGGCATGAGGCCATTGCCATCTTTTTTGACGAGATACCGGTGATAGTAAATAAGGCGCTCAGCGCCAAGAGCGTCAACGTGGATGATTTTTTGACCCACTTCAACGCCGTTGAGGATCAGAAACATCTTCAGGGGTTGCTTTCTGAAAAGGGACTTTCTGCCTTTGTTGCCAACGGTTCGATACTCCCCAGAAAATCAGGAGTTGACGACAGACCCCTCAAAAGCGATGTCGTGCCGTTTCAATCGCCTAAAAGCCTTGAGGTTTCGGTAACACTGCCCCACAAGGGAGAGGTCACCGGAATGGGTATTAGAAGAGGAGTTACCCTGATCGTCGGGGGCGGGTTTCACGGCAAATCGACACTGCTGACCGCCATCGAAAGGGGGGTTTATCCCCACATCCCAGGCGACGGCAGGGAGCTTGTGTCCACAGATTCCAAGGCTGTAAAAATCAGGGCCGAGGACGGGCGGTACATCGAAAAGGTAAATATCAGCCCATTTATCACAAACCTCCCCATGGGGCGGGATACAAATAGATTTTCGACCGAGAACGCCAGTGGCTCCACCTCCCAAGCCGCAAACATCATGGAGGCGTTGGAGATGGGAACGTGCCTCCTTTTGATTGATGAGGATACATCGGCCACAAACTTTATGATCAGGGACGAAAGGATGCAGGAATTAATATCAAAGGAGATGGAGCCCATAACCCCATTTGTTGACAAGGTGGGGAAACTCCACAAAGACAATGGCGTCTCGACAATCCTTGTCATGGGTGGAAGCGGTGATTATTTTGATGTTGCTGATACAGTAATTGCTATGGAAAACTACGTCCCGATGGACGTCAGCGCAAAGGCCCAAGAAATTGCCAAAAGACACGCCGCTTCCAGAACCGACGAGGGGGGAGACAACTTTGGTGATATAACCGAAAGAACCCCAAACCCGGCATCGTTTAATCCATCCAAGGGCAAGCGGGATGTAAAAATTGACGCCAAAGGATTAAAGAAAATCCTCTACGGTCGGCTCGACATTGATCTTGTGGGACTTGCCCAACTTGTTGAAATGAGCCAAACCAGGGCCATCGGCAACATCATACACCTCTACGCAACCCAGTATGCCACGAAGGGGATGACACTTCATAAAGGAATCAGTCTGGTCATCAATGAGCTTGAGGAGCAGGGACTTGATATGCTGGTACCCTACAAGGTGGGAAACCTCGCTGTGCCCAGGGTCTTTGAGGTGGCGGGCGCAATAAACAGAATGAGAACCCTAAAGGTTAAATAAAATGAAGATGGTAAATATCAATTTTTTCATAAGGATGGCCGAAGAGCTCGATATCAGCATTCGGTTTGTGGACAAAGACAAGAAAATCATTTATATCAACCGCAGAGCCGAAAAACTAACCGGGTACTCCATGGACGATGTAAAAAACAAAACTAGTGAAGATTTTCTTGAGAGACATACCGACAAAGCCGGAAGGAAGCTCTGCGACACAAACTGTCATCTCGATTTTTCCCTGAAGGAAAAAAAAGATTACGATGACAGGCACTATTTTAAAAACAAGGT
>JAUWME010000327.1 GCA_030613285.1 Candidatus Zymogenus sp.
CTGTCATAATGGACACATAAGGTAGAAATTCCCTTGAGAAATGGCTTCTCAAGGGTAATCTATCTACAAAAGTCCATTATTACAGTAAGAAGTTGAGCTTACCTTTGGACTTCCTTCCACACCCCCCTTCATACTTATTTAATAACTACAATATTTCCATTGACAAAAAAGCCCAACCCTGATACTATTTTTTGAAATAACTAATTTTGAAAAGGATGAAACCATGAAACAAACAAAGTGGAGTGAGACAGTTTCCGTTCTTGTTAGATGTTTTGCCGTGGTGTTAGTGACCGCATTTGCAGTTACGGTAATGCTGGGCACAGCCTGCAACGCGCCCGACAAACCAAAAACCGCCAACGACTGGTACAAGAAGGGGACATCATATGCAGACAATGAAATGTACGGGTAGGCGATTGCGTGCTTGACCAAAGCGATTGAAATTGATCCGGAAATAGCAAAGGCTTACAGCTATAGGGGCTATTGTTATTACCGTATGATACAATATGAAGAGGCTATTGTTGATTTTGAAATTGCGCTAAAACTTGATTCCAATTATTCTGAAATAAATTACTACTATATGGGACGTATTTTTTTTAACATTGAAGATTATAAGACAGCTATAAATTACTTTTCTAATGCCATTGAGATAAATGATAAAGAATCTGACTATTATTACTACAGGGGATCCTCTTACGATTTACTTAAAATTTTCGATAATGCAGAAGAAGACTTCAGAAAGGCGTGTGCCCTTGGTGAAAGTAGTGGATGTGAAGCAGTAGAAGGTATTGTAAAAAAAAGAATAAGAGAAAAAAAGAGTGAAAAGAATGATGTAGAAGAAACGAAATAAAAATAATCGAAAAAAACCCACCTAAAAATCATTTTTTTTATTCATATCCCTAATACTTTCCCCAAAAACTGTCATAATGGACACATAAGGTAGAATTTTCCTTGAGAAATGTCTTCTCGAATGGAATCTATCCTTTTGAGTCCATTATCATAGTAAGAAGTTGAGCTTACCTTTGGATTCCTTTTACAAAAAAACTCAACAAGGAGGCAAAAATGTTATTAGCAATTCCGGCAATTGCACCAATTGTTATAGTGTTTGCATGGATAGTTACAGTAGTAGGGCTAATCGCTGCTATTGTGACTATTGTGACCCTTATTTATGATTATCTTACAGATATTACTGAAAAGATGATCAAGAAAATCTACAAATGGGTCTATCAGGTTTTAGAAAATCTAAAATCAGTACTTGAATCAATGAAAATTGCTTTCAAAAATGTAATACCTGAACTACCAACAAGTAGAATTCAAGAATGGATGGGCTTAAGCGCAGGTAAAGTTGATGGAGAAGGAGGAGCAGGAAGAAAAGGAGAGATCGGAACAGGTGAAGAAAAGGATGGGGCTACGAAAGAGGCTGAATCTTTAGCCAGTGTGTGGGGTAAGATGGCTGCCAACATATTCAGTGCGCCGTTCGGGCCAATCATCAACGCCCTCATTTCAATCCGCGACTTCTTTTGGGGCTTCATCATGGAGCTGAGACAGAGATTCCTCAATTATCTCGAAGAGAAAATCAAATACATTTTCAGCACGTTCCTAAAGCGCGCTAAAGATACTTTCATCATGCTCCTGGAGTTCTGGATGGGGATTGGCAACTCCTTTGGAAACATGGTACAAGGAGCTATAACTTTCTTCAGCGACACAGGCAAGGCAATTGCAACTTTCCTGGGAATACAAGCCCAAAAAGCTGTTGACTTCATCATTTCTACAATGATGGAAAATGTAACCTTCGCAGTCCTCAAGATCCTGGGCGCCTTTGACTTCCTCGCCAAAAAGTTCCTGGAAATCTTTCGCTTTGTAGTTGACACAGTCGTGATGATCGGCGGATACATCAAAGACATATTGAAAATGGTTGTTGTTACCATCGCACAAAAACTGTGGGGAGTCATTGAACCGATCCTCAAGAAATTGAAACAAATCATCGATTCCGTCATCGCCAAAGTCAAAGAGAAAATCGATGAGGCCAAGGCCATCTTTGACGCTGTTGTCGAGAAGATCAGAGAGAAAATCACCGCCGTCGTTGAAATAGTCAGCGAAAAAATCAGCGAGAAAATCGAAGCGGCAAGGGAGTTTGTCAACTCAGTCATTGAAGAAATAAAGGAAAACATCCAAAAGATTAAGGATTTCTTCTCAAAAATCGGCGACTTGGGAAAGATGGGTTTCGATGCATTGGTCAATAAGGGAAAGGATCTTCTTGGCATTGAAGATGGTAGAGGAAAAGACACACCAGCAGTCCCCACCGAGGGGGAAGTGGTCATGGCAAAGCTGGATGAAATATCGGCGCAAATTGAGACCTTCAGAACCGAGGTCAACACAAAGGACGGTGAGAAGCTAAACAAGGAAGATACAGCAAATCTGAAGCTCGATCTCCTCTCAAGTCAAATTGACACCCTTACCAACGAATCCATAGCCGAAATCAAAGAAGCCCTGCTTCGCATAGAAGGCTCCCTCTCCATGACAGAAATCACCCAGGCCCTGGGGAACCTTCAGACTGCAATGGAAAATATCACCACAGAAAAAGGCGCTGATGGTGTAACCAACAAAGACCTCAGCATCGAAATCCAAGATGTAAAAACCACCAAGGAAGACGACATCAACAAAATCAAAGACCAGCTTGCCGTGCTTGTCAAACTCATCGAGAAAAAGGCTATGACCTTCGATGACATTTACCACATGGTATTCAGAAGATTGGCGCATGAACACGAGATGCATACGGGGCGACGCGTATATTAAACATCGGGGGGGTAATTTAATATCAAGCCAGATAAAAGCGAGTTAGATTACCCCCCTGATTTTCTCAATTTAAAAACCCTTTAAAATCACAACGCCAAATGACAAAGGGTCTCCACATGGTACGTCTGCGGAAACATATCAAAGGGGATTGCCTCCTTAACGGTATAGCCGCCCTCCACCAAGGCCTTAACGTCCCTTGCCAATGTGGGCGGCGCGCAAGAGACATAAAAGATGTCAGCCGGACGGAGTTTCAATATCCCGGAAATCGCCTCCTTTGCGCCCTCCCTGGGCGGGTTGAGGATTACCGTGTCAAACCCTCCCCCCTCCACTTTGGATTGGGAAAGTCCATCCACCACATCCGCCGCATCTCCCACCACAAATTTTATCCCCGTAAGACCAAATGCCCGGGCATTTCTACGGGCGTCCTGAACTGACGTGCGGTTTGCCTCAACCCCAAAAATCGTTGTCCTTTTACTTCTTTCAATATTACTTTTAGAATCATCAGCGTTAATGTCAATACGATTTGCGGCAAGAATCGGTATTGAGAAATTCCCGCCACCTGAATAAAGCTCCAGCACCCTCTTTTGGGAAAAGTCATATTTTAATAGAGCCCTCAGCAACAAGTCATTAACGCCGGGGTTTCCTTGGATGAACCCCCCTGCCGAAAGCTTGAGCGGTTTGCCGCCACCCCCAGAAAGTCGAACTGTAGTGTCTCCCGATGCCAATGCCCCGCCGCCAAAAACCACCGTGGCCCCCTTTAGCCCAAGGTGGTTCACGAACTTTCCCACCACCCTCCTGTCTCCCCGAAAGGCCCCCCGAACGTTGACCATTGCGCAAACCTCACCGCCATCCCCAGAAACAAGCCGCATACCCCCGTCCCCCGAAACACCAAGGATGCCCAGAGCTTTAGTAAGTTTCGGCAATATCTTTTCAATCTCAGGCAAGAGAACCGGGCACTTTTCAACAGGGACAATCTCTCTTGACTTTGGGGCAAGATGCCC
>JAUWME010000201.1 GCA_030613285.1 Candidatus Zymogenus sp.
CTGGCGCGAGAGAGGGTTTTGAGCGGGGCATTGGTGAGGAGGCAAAGGCGTTTCGGGAAAATATCGATTCAAAAGATGCCAAAGAAGGAGTCGATGCCTTTCTGTCGGGGAGAAAGCCGAAATTTGTGGGAAGTTGATGTGCTTTCGATACCCATCATTTTTGTATAAAAAATAGTTACTGACGGCTTGAGAATTATGGTTTCTACCTAAACGAGGAGGATGAACGATGAGAGAACGCCCAAGTGAATTTTTGAACCCGACCTTTGACGAGGTTGAGAGAACTTATATCAACTCCCCAACATTTCGGGGATTCCCCCTGGGCGGCATCGGTACAGGCGGTGTCTCTATTTACGGGGATGGGGGGTTTTCTGAAGCAAGGACGAACCACAACTGGTTTACCCCCGTGAGGGATCTTCGGGGCTCCTTTTTTGCAGTGAGGACAAAGGAAAAGGCCAGCCCCCCTCGTGCAATGCTTTTGAGGAGGACGCACCACGATTCGGTGGAATTTGATGTCGATAATGTTTCTCACACGACATTTAAAGGGGAAGTCCCCGGTTTTCGGCTTGAGTTTACCGACGATGTCCTTCCCGTAAAATGTTCCCTTACCGGTTTTTCACCAATGATCCCCCAAAATATAAAGGACAGCTCGCTGCCTGCCGTGATGTTTAACCTTATTGTCGAAAACGATACAGATGAAGCAATCGAGCTCTCTGCCCTTTTTTCGTGGCAGAATACCCTGGGTATAACCGGGACTGGGGGGAGCGCGATGATTGCGGAACACACCTTCGCTTGTGATTTCAGCGAGAACAACTTTGCTGTTAATCCGGACTTGGGAATCAACGGCGTGAAATTTGTTGTCGACAAGGACTTTGACGCCAAGGATACAAGACGAAGGAGCGTGGGGAGTTCCCTCATCTTTGTTGATGAAGGCAAAGACCTTGATGTCTCAACGTGCCTTTCGTGGGATCAACGTACCGATGTACCCTCCTTTTGGGAGGATTTTAAAAACAAAGGTAGAATTTTTACCTCGGTGGATTACGATCCAAAAGTCAGTGATAAGTATATCAATGGAAAGGCGGGAGCTGTCTCTGTTGCAACGGCGCTAAACCCTAACGAAACAAAGACAATTTCCTTTTACCTCTGCTGGTACAATCCCCACTACGTATTGGAGAAGGGCGCCCCAGAAAAGATTGAGTCAGGAAAACACGACGGGATTGACCACGGCATCTACGCTGCAAACTTTTTTGAATCTGTGGAGGAGGTGGGGCTTTATGTTAGAGATGAGAATATCAGGCTCCTTGAAGAGACAAATCTGCTTGAGTCAATTTTAAAGGATGATGCGATTACCGACCTCCCTGACTGGATTAAAGATGTCATCCTCAACTCCAGAGATTCCATGATTGTAAACTCTGTGCTCACAAAGAAGGGGGAATTTTTTGTCATCGAAGGGATGGACTGGCAGATGGACGACGGCTGGCCCTTCGGGGGGCTTACAGGCACCAACGACCAGAGGCTGTCTTCCCACCCGTTTTCTTCGGTGTTCTTTTCGGCGCTTGATAAAAGTGAGCTTGTGACATTTCGAGACCTTGCCATGGAGGACTTTGGTAAGGTTCCCCACGGAAATGGCGGCGCAGAGATTGCCCTAAAAGACACAGATACGCCCTACAGCAAACCCATACCGTGGCTCAACAACAACCAGAACGACTGGCCCGACCTTACGTGCTCCCTCATCCTGCAGTTGGGAAAGCTCGTCAAGATTACCGGCGACCTTGATCTCCTCAACGAATCGTGGCTGCCGCTCATCAGCATGAACGACTACCTTCTAAACCTCGTCGAGGACAACGTTCCGGAGGGTTCCAGCACGTACGACATCTTTGCCTACGAGCCGTGCTTTTTATACCACGCAACGCTTTTTGTCGCCGCAAGCAGGATGTTGGCTGACCTTGCTGTTTATATCCCAGAAGATATCGATCCTGATGCGAAAGAAAGGATCAGGGGGTTCAATCAGGCGGCGGGGGCTGCCTACAAGACATTTAACGAAAAACTATGGCGGGAAGATGAGGGGTATTTTCGGATAAATGTTGGGAACGACAATTTGTTTCAGGGGGGGCTTGCCGGGGACTGGATTTCCAGATACACAGGGATGCCGACGGTGGTGGATGCTGGCCGCGCCCGCTCCCACACCAAAAAACAGGATGTGCTACTTGTTGAGGCGTCGATGAACTGCAAAGACCCAAAGACGACCTTTGGAGCGCTGCCCCTTCCCTTTAACGAGGCTGACCTTAACGGCAACGAAATCCCCTTGAACTTTTTTGATACCGAAACGAGATACTGTTACAACTATATTTATCAAACCGTTTCATATCAGGCAATGGAGAGCATCTATCTGGGGAATGTTGAGGAGGGGCTGAAATGCATCAAGATGATATACGACAAGGTTTACCGGGAGGGCTACCCCTGGGACATGAACCTCCTGGGGCTTCCGGGATATGTTTATATGACGCACCCGGTGATGTGGGCGTTTTTTAATGCCATGACCGGCGCCGCCCTGGATCTCCTTGATGGGACATTATACCTCGCCCCGAAGACGCTATCAGGAAGAGATGAATTGAGGCTTCCGGTCTTTTTCCCCCACTTCTGGCTCTCGGTAAAGTACAATGCCGAGACAGGCACCGGCGAGGTCAAGGTGATAAAGGTGATGGATGGGGTTAAGCTTGGGAAGGCGTCGGCCTCATTTAAAGACGGGGGAATTTTCCTAAAGAGGCTTGTTCTGACCAACGACGACGACACTCTTCGGGAGGTTTCTCTTGATGACTTTGAGGTTAGGCAAGGAAATAGCTTCAGGTTTTCCATGGTGGATTAGGGGGGTCAATAAAAATTAGTTATTTCTGAAAAAATAGTAAATAACTATATCTGCAACTCAAATTCCAACAAAATAGTAACATATAATAATATAATAATGCTTGACAAAAGAATGAGACTATTGTAAAAGTGAAAATATTATGAAAACTCGCCCAAAGAATTTTAGCTTTACCGTATTCCCATTTCTGAAAACCAGCGATGCTGTGTCTATTGGAGATCTGACGTTTCGGTCTACAAAAGATACTAACGGGCTTTCGCCTGAACAGGTTGTATGCATAGATGAAATCGCAAGCATGCTATTTCTGCAGGATAACTATCGTATAAAGTCTGCCTCTTATGCGGTCGTCCCATCTATAGATCTGGGTCGACGTTCAACCATTCATGTAGAATACCTCATGAACGTACAAGCCGTAGTTGCATACTTCTACGCCTTACCGCATCATGAGACCGATGGTCTTTTTTTAACTTCCGAGCACGCCAGCATGGCGGTTTTCACACCTAATCGAGTGTCAGAGTTTCTTATACACCCAGATTACCACGTCGATGTAGCTGAGCCCACATCCGATCTTGAAGTTGATGATCGCAAGGAACTCGACGGTTATCACGGGCTGTACAATTTTAGGCATCACTTTTGGGTCGCCAGAGGTTCGCGCCTCTACGGTCCGAAGCCGTCCCTTACGCTCAACATTTCGCAGGATTTGAGCTCTGACTTTCGCCGTTTGATGGGGGAAAGAGTTGATTTTCGGTTATTAAACGAGTTGCTACGGAAACCAGAAACACAAACTTCTTTGCGTATTTTCACCTCGATCCGATGGTTTAATGCCGCTAATAACGAGGCGAATGATCCTGCAGCAGCAATAGTAGACCTTTCTATAGCGTTTGAGGCACTACTAAAACTACCTATTAACGAAAAGACCAATCGCATAGTTGATGCGATTTCATTACTATTGGGTAGAATTCCGAGATTAGAAATTTGGGCACAGCAGTTCTATAATGCTCGATCGCAAGTCGTGCATGAAGGACACATTAAGCATGTACGTTTTGATCCCACAAATTCAAAAAAAGCAAATACAAGATCAGAATATTTTTCGCTTCTTTCATTTGGACGGCAAGTGTTTCAACTTTGTCTTGGTACTCTGTTGGTCGGTGCTGATCTTGCCGAAAAAGCGAGTTTAGAAGAGAAATTAGTTACTAACCAAGAACGTTTTGAAAAAATATGCAAGATACTTAAAAAAGAGACAATCAATACTTCGGAACGTCTGGAACTTATCGAGCCAATTGTAACAGATTTAAAGCAATATAAGTATGTTTATGAAAACGGCCTTAGGTTAGAAACTATGATTGGTGCAACAAAACTTACTGCAAAAGCCCTATTGATAAACGAAGATGTGATTTCACAACAACTGAAAAGGGACCTTGAGCGACTAACGAATGCCAATCGTACCAGCGATAATCTTCAAGTGCTTGAGGCATTAAAGAACCTTAACGATCTTCTTAAGGACAAATCTCTCGTTACAAAGATAACCTATGGTTATGTCTTTTGCGATCTTATAGAAATTGTGTGGGATTATGTATTCTTGCACTATTTTTGGACTAAGGAAAAACTTTCAGTTAAAGATAAAGAAAGTCACAACACCAACAAGAAGAAAAACACGTAGCCAGTGAAAACTATAAAAAAGAAAAAAGGGGGCAATACTAAACCAAATAGTACTGCCCCCCTTGATTTGTTGTATAAATACAACCCTTTAAGCAAATAACACTGCAACCCAAAATCTACTCGGTCTTTATCATCTCGGACTCCTTGAGATTGAAACAGAGCACAACGTTGAGCAGCATCATGCCCACAAACAACAGCATAAAGGGTGTCATCGAGCCATATGCCACTCTGAACATATCCATCCCGAAGATGAAGATAATCCCGGAGACTTGTCCCGCCAAAACCAAAAGCCCCTGGGAGGTTGCCTCCGGCGCGGGGTGGCTTACCTCTGCCGAGTATTGATATCCAATGGGCGCTGCCGCCAGGAAGAAGAAACCGAAGACGAAACTCGACGCCAGCAGAAGCGTGAAATCCGTGGCGTATGTCAGGCCGATAAGCCCCGGCGTTGTCAAGACCATTGCCATGATGAGGAAGGGTTTTCTCTTCCTTATCTTGTCGGATATCGGCGGTATGATTATCGCTCCGAGGATACCCCCCACCAACATGATAGCGCCTGCAATTCCCGCCTGCTCGCTGTCAAAGCCCCGGGGTGACAGGATCATCTCGATCCAGGTGGTGACGGCGTTAAACATACCCAGTGCCAAAAAGAGAATGAAGATTAAGATAATCATATCTTTTTGCTTTAAAATATGTTTCAGC
>JAUWME010000059.1 GCA_030613285.1 Candidatus Zymogenus sp.
AAATTGAAAAATTTGAGATATCTAAAAAATAACTTGGGAGGGAAAAATGAAAAGACTAATTGCGATTCTTGCAGCAGTTTTGGTAGCCGGCATTTTCAACGTGGCGCATTCTGCCGAGCTTACGGCAGAGGAGGTAGTCAAAAAGGCGGAAGACACCATGAGGGGGCAATCCAACGTCGGGAAAATGACCATGACAATAACAAATCCAAACTGGGAGCGGACACTCGTCATGGACTACTGGGAGAAGGGTAAAGACAAATCTCTTGTGAAGCTCACATCCCCTGCAAAGGAAGCGGGAACGGTTTCTTTAAAGATTGAAAACAATATGTGGAATTACATTCCGTCGGTGGAAAAAGTCATTAAGATTCCGCCGTCAATGATGATGCAGTCGTGGATGGGCTCTGACTTTACTAACGACGATCTTGTCAAGGAATCGTCCATAGTCGAAGACTACACGCCAAAGCTCCTTCCAAACAAGACCTTGAGTGAGGGCGAAGCGTATGTTATGGAGCTTACGGCAAAGCCTGAAGCCCCGGTGGTCTGGGGAAAAATATTGCTATATGTTCGAGTGACGGACTTCGCACCCATGAAGTATGAATATTACGATGAGAAGGGAAAACTCATAAGGGTCATGACAATGAGCAAGATCAAAAAGGTTGGAAGGCGGGCATACCCCACCGTCTGGACAATGGAGCCAAAAAACAAAGAAGGACATAAGACTGTCATCATCGTAAACGAGATAAAGTTCGATGTCCCGATAGATAAAAGCGTTTTTTCACTCTCCAACTTAAAAAGGGGGATAGTCCCTTAACAACTAAACGTATGGGATAATTTTTCAATATCGCAATATCAATTTTATATCGGGGTCAAAAAAAATGTCAGGTGGAAAGAATCTTATAGTTACACTTGCATGGAGAAACATCTGGAGAAACAAGAGGCGAACCATAATCACGGTTTCCGCTGTGGTTTTTGCCGTTACGCTCTCGATCTTTACTTGGTGTTTCGCTGTTGGCGAGCATGAGATGATGATTAGTAACACGCTGAAGATCCACACCGGCAATCTTCAGATTCACGATCTGGGCTACTGGGAGGATAAAACGATCTACAAGAGTTTTATCCCTCCAGAGGAGCTAACCGTGTTTCTTGAAAAAGACAAGCGGATCGGGGCGTATGTGAAACGTCTTAATGTGGATGCGCTGATCTCCAGCGGCAGCGACACCGGCGGGGTGCTTCTCATCGGGGTGGAGCCGGAAAGGGAGCTTGAATTCAGCTCCATAAAAAAGAAGAAGGTCAGCGGGGAGTACTTGAAACCGGGCGATTCTAAAGGAATATTTCTTGGCGAGACCTTGGCAAAAAACCTCAACGTCAAAGTTTCAGACAGCATCATAGTTATCTGCCAAGATTACTATGGAGCAATCAGCGCCGCAAAATATATATTGACGGGGACGTTTAAAAGCGGCTCGCCGGATATGGATAGATCCATGGCCTTTATCACCCTTGATGCCGCCCAGTATCTGCTGTCTATGGATGACAAGGTTTCTGAGGTTGCGATTTTTCTTTCAGAATCTCGGAGCCTCAAAAAGGTGACAAGGGATATTAACGGATTTCTCGATCCCGAAAAGTTTGAGGTGATGACATGGGATGAGATGTTGCCGGGGCTGGTTCAGGCAATCGAGATGGACAACGCTTTTGGCGTCATCTTTTTCGGGTTGATAATACTGGTTGTTATCTTCGGGATTTTAAACACCATCCTGATGGCCGTGATGGAGCGCTACCGGGAGTTTGGGGTGATGATGGCGCTGGGGACAAAACCGAGAGACATAGTAAAGCTTGTCCTAATTGAATCGGCATTTATCGCCATTCTGGGGATTATTATTGGAAATATTCTCGGATTTGGGATAACCTACTACTTTACCATCGTTCCCATCGATTTAGCTGAATATGCTGAAACTTTGGCGACTTTTGGGATGGATACAGAAATCTATACGAAGATTTATGTGTGGGTTTTCGTTATAACGGACATCGTAATCCTTTTTTCCACACTTCTATCCGCCCTGTATCCCGCTATTAAGGCATCGCGCCTAAAGCCGGTTCGGGCCTTAAGATATGTATAGGGGAATACTATGGGAAAAATGATGAAATTGGCGATGAAACTGGCATGGAGAAATATCTGGAGGAATAAACGCCGTTCCGGGGTAATCTTGACTGCAATAGTTGTGGGGCTTTTGGGGATGGTCTTTATGATCGCCATCATGGACGGAATGAGCAGCGATATGGTCAAGGTGTCCATCGAAAATGGAGTGAGTCACGTTCAGATACACAGGGAGGGGTTTCTGGAAAACATGAGTGTTGCTTTGAACATAAGAAACCCAGGGTATGTAATCAGCAAAATAGAGGATATGCCCGGTCTCAAAACCTACGCTGAACGGGTGAAGGTTCGGGGGCTTATCTCATCTCCAGAAAACTCGTCGGGGGTTCTGATCTGGGGGATCAATTACGAAAGGGAGCCGAAACTAAATTCCATTGCAAGCTACAAGGTGGAGGGGGAATTTCTCTCCGGTAAAAAGGGAGAGATATTCATCGGTAAAGCCTTGGCAAAGAAGCTGAAGGTTGAGCTGGACGACAAGATTGTCGTGAGGGGCCAGGGGCTGGCGACGGAAATTGTATCAGCGGCATTCAGGATAAAGGGGATTTATGTGTCCACATCGCCGGAGTACGACAAATACAACATTTTTATCAACCTCAAGGATTCCCAAAACTTGTTTGCCATGAACGATCGGGTGTCAGAAATTGCCCTGATGGCCGACGACCTTGATGATGTAGATTCTCTTGCAATGAGCATCAACAACGAGATCGGTGTGCAGGGTCTAAAGGCAGAAACGTGGAAGGAGATAATCCCCCTCATTGTTCAGATGGTGGAGATGTTCACGGCTTTTAACTACATCGTCTTTGTAATCGTTGTCATTGCCATGGCATTTGGAATCGTAAATACGATTCTGATGAGTGTTCTCGAAAGGACAAGGGAGATTGGGATACTCATGGCAATTGGGACAAAACCCATAATGGTATTTGGCATGGTGATGTGGGAGGGCTTTTTTCTGGGGCTTTTGGGACTTGTCTTTGGGTGGATAATAACGATTTTCTTTTATGCGATCCTATTAAAAACGGGAATCGACTTTTCCATCTGGGCAGACAGCCTCAAATATATGGGCGGTATAGGAACGACGATCTATCCAGTAATCAAGGGCTACAATGTGTTTTGGTCATCGTTTTCGGTTTTTATTGCGGCGGTGCTCTCGGCACTTTATCCGGCGATTAAAATTATGAGGCTTACGCCGGTTAAGGCCTTCAGGTCTGTGTAGCAACGTGAGGTTGGTCAGGCGGTCTTTGGCGGGAGATTAAATTACAAGTTGAGGTTGAGCGCAAAAAAAACTACGATTTGTCATTCCCATGAAAGAGCCTGCCCCCTTGAAAAAGGGGGGGAATCCAGTAAAATAATATTTTCAATCAAAGGTGTTATTATGACAGATAAAATCATCGAGACAAAAAAACTTACTAAAGTTTACGAGGAATCTAAAGTTAAAGTAAATGCATTAAGGGGTATTGATCTTACGGTAAAAAAAGGGGAATTCATGGCTATTGCCGGGCCTTCCGGTTCTGGCAAGACGACTCTTTTGAACATCATCGGTGGGTTGGATTCCCCAACGGAAGGAAAAGTTATTTTGGGCGGCAAAGACCTATCGGTGCTTTCCAAGTCGGAGCTTTCGGAGATGAGGCTGAACAACCTGGGGTTTATCTTTCAGGCATACAACCTGATCCCTGTGTTGTCTGCCCTTGAGAACGTTGAGTACGTTATGCTGCTGCAGGGCATTAAACAAGAGGAGAGACAAAAGCGCGCCGAGGAGATATTAAAAGAGGTGGGGCTGGGGGATTATATCAACGCCCGCCCCAACGAGATGAGCGGCGGACAGCAGCAGCGGGTGGCGGTGGCCAGGGCAATAGTATCCAACCCAAACGTGGTCTTGGCAGATGAACCAACGGCAAATCTCGATTCGACCACGGGGGAATCGCTCCTTGTTATGATGAGCGAGATGAACAAAAAACGAGACGTCACGTTTCTGTTTTCGACCCACGACAAGATGGTTATGGATCATTCCGAAAGGCTTGTGATTTTGAAAGATGGCGAGATAACCGAAGACAAGCAAAAGTAGTGTGGGCTGCAAAACTGTTAATGGGGGCAATAATGAGAGTATCAGGTAGATTTGCAGGAAGTGAGGGGAAAAGCGCAGTAATTGTAACTATTGCGGTTATATTTCTCTCCCTCGTTTTTGTTTCCCCGTCCTTTTCTCAATCGCGAGAGATTGTAAAGACCGATGACTTCGAGGTAAAAATTGGCGGGTATCTGAAAAACCTGACTACCTATACCTACAGCAGTGAGAGACGTGGTTTCGATAACTACTCGAAGATACGGCTCAAGCTCGAGGCGTCGTGGAAAAAACGCATCAAGGCAACGCTGCACTACGAGATTGCAATGCTCAATGGTGAATCCATCAGGGACGAAGCCACGAGGGTGTCGGCGTCTGGAGACCCGGACAAGTTCCTTGATTTTTACTGGGGACTCAACAGCGACAGGTACGTGGTCGCAAGCCACGCATTGGATCGCGCCTATCTCTCATTTTTTACCGACTATTTTTCCCTCATGGCGGGAAGACAGCGAATAGCCTGGGGGGTGGCACACTTCATCAGCCCCACCGATCTTTTTAATCCCTTCAACCCGGCCGACATCGACAAAGAAGAAAGATCGGGGGTGGACGCCGTTCTGGGAGAAATTCCCTTGGGGGATTTCTCCGGGTTGTCGCTTGTCTTTGCGCCCACAAGGCACATCGAAGACGCATCTTACGCATTTCGCATTTACACCAGCTTCTTCGACTACGACTTTGGGTTGATGGCCGGGAGGTTTCGGGACAAGGAGGTCTTTGGTTTTGACTTTGTGGGGCGAATAAAGGACGTGGCCATCTACGGCGAGTTTGCGTATTTTATGGAGGACAGGGCCAAAAGCTATCTCATCGAAGACAAGTTTGCCCCCTTTGGCTTTTCTGTTCAGTGGACAAAAGATGAGTACATCAGGGCTGTTTTTGGCGCGGAGTATGTCTTTCCAAACACCCTTTCGATTTTGATTGAATATTATTACAACGGGAAGGGTGAGGCAAACAAGGACAACTACAATTTCATGGCTTTTGTCGATGGCGAGGATTTATCCCTGGGCGAAAATTACATCTTCGGAAACATCGGCTACGAAATCACGCCGCTCCTTCGGGGGGATCTCACCGTTTTTTACAACATCGATGACCAGAGCATCCTCTTTGCCCCATCCGCAGAATACTCGGTAACTGAGAACTTGTATGTAAAAATCGGGACGCAGATTGGAGCGGGGGATTTGGGAAGCGAGTACCGGTTGAATCCATACCTCTACTTTCTGCAGATACGCTACTATTTTTGAACCGCCGAAAAATCTGCCTTCTAATTAAAATGTTTTACTGAAATTCTCATTGATTTTCCCATCCATAATGTGATACCTTTCCCTTGGGGCATGAATTCAAAAAGGGGTTCATCTTCATCTAAGCTTTAAAGTGATTAGTCTGTTTTACAAACAGAATAAGGAGTATGAATTATTATGGAGAAGATAAAAACAGTGGCGATTATTGGGGCGGGATTTATGGGGAGCCAGATCGCCTCCCGGGCCGCAGTCTTTGGATACAACGTCAGGGTCTTTGATATAAACAAAAAGCAGTTGATCAAAGGTGATGAGATGACAAGGTTCTTTACCGACGGGCATTTTGCAAATGAAGGTGGAGATGCAAAGGATGCCCTTAAAAGGACAAAATTTACAAGCAGCATCGATGATGCCCTTGAGAATGTTGACCTTGTCATCGAGGCTGTAACCGAGAGTGTCGATGTAAAAAAGAAGGTCTTTGCCGAGATTGACAAGAAGGCGCCTCTCCACGCAATTATTGGGACAAACAGTTCATCGCTTCCGGTTTCAAAGGTGGAGGATGCTGTAAAAAGAAAGGACAGAGTTGTCAACCTTCACTTTGCCTCACCAATTCCGGAAAGAAACTACGTGGAGATTATGAAGGGGACAGAGACAGCAGATGAGGTCATCGATCTTGTGGTGGAGTGGGCAAGGAGCATCAACTGTGTCCCCCTCGTTGCAAAAAAGGAGTCCATGGGGTTTGTGATAAACAGGGTCTGGCACTCGGCCAGAAGGGACGCCTTGGCAATGTGGAAGGATGGCTTTGCTGATTATAAAGATATCGACCGGGGCTGGATGTTGATGACCGGAATGCCGGCGGGGATTTTTGGGGCCATTGATTTTATCGGCATTGATGTTGTCTACGACATAGAGAAGTCCTACTTTGAAAACAGCGGTGACGAGAGATTTAGGCCGCCGGCGGGATTGAAGGAGATGATCGATCGGGGTGACCTTGGGATGAAGACTGGAAAGGGATTTTACGACTGGTCTGACCCGGAGTTTACAAAACCAGAATTTCTCGATCCGAAGAAGAAGGACTGATTAAAAAAGTCAATTTGCAATATCAATTCGTAATATCAAATTTAAAAGGCATTTACTTTTACTTTGAATTGTTGGTTTATTTTATCATTGGAATTTATGGAGGTGGAAAATGTCTGAAAAGATAAAAACAGTGGCGATTATCGGGGCAGGTTTTATGGGGAGCCAGATTGCGTCTCGAGCCGCAGTCAACGGCTACAACGTAAGGCTAAATGACAAAAGCGCCGATGTGTTGAAGGCGGCAGTGGGCACGACAAAATATCACAACGAAGCCCATTTTCCACAAAATAAAGTCAACAAAGAAGAATCCGACGCGAGGATTACGTTTCATAAAAAAATCGAGGATGCAGTAAAAGATGCCGATCTCATCATCGAAGCGGCTGTGGAGGAGATTGGTATCAAAAAAGAGATATTTTCTGAGATCGAAAAATTTGCCAAACCCCATGCCATTATCGCAACAAATAGCTCGTCATTTCCGGTATCAAAGATTGAGGAAGTAATTAAAAATAAGGAGAGGATCGTAAACATACACTTTTATGCGCCCATTCCAGAGCGGTACATGGTCGATGTTATGGGGGGAACCGAGACCACCGAGGAAACGATGAATGTATCTGCAAATTGGGTCAGGAGCATTGACTGTCTCCCCCTTATTGTAAAAAAGGAGTGCATGGGTTTTGTTTTTAATCGGGTATGGCACTCGGTAAAGCGAGAAGCCCTAAAAATCTGGGCCGAGGGTAACGCAGACATCACCGATGTTGACAGGGGCTGGATGGTGTTTACTGGGATGGCGGCGGGGCCTTTTGGCGCTATGGATTTTGTCGGGCTTGATGTTGTTTACGATATAGAGATGGCATATTATAATGACACCAAGGATCCAAAGGATAAGCCACCGGATGCCCTAAAGGAGATGGTCGATCGGGGGGAGCTTGGGATGAAGACTGGAAAAGGGTTTTATGATTGGTCTGACCCGGAGTTTGTAAAGCCAGAATTTCTCGATACAAAAAAGAAGTAGTAATATTGTTTTGGGTGTTTTTAGCGTTTTGGATTTGATGAAAGTCTGGGGTGATAGAGAATCGCCCCACCTTCTATTGCCTAAATCAATAACCCAACAGTTGTTCGCTGATTATTTTCCTAATAAATAAAGTAGTTATTATGTCCTTTTTGGATTTCATAACCCCAAGTACGGCACTCTTTCTTGCCGTCATCTTCCTCCTTGCATATTTTCTAAAGAAGTCATTTGCAAGCGAGGTGTTGACCCCGGAGGGAGTAGTGAAGGAGTTGCAGCCTTTGGTTGACGATGAGAAGAGATTCGTCAAGCACGTCAATTCTTTTCTCACAGGGTTAAAGATTGAGGGAACGGGAAGTGCTGTAGGGCCTCCGCTCCAAGGGGTGGATGGAGTTATTTTAACCCTTGATGATGTGGGAGAGACCGATGATTTTGGGGACGATCCTCCACTCTTTGTGATGGAGATAATTTTTCTGAAGGTCAGTGCCCCCACGGAAGTGAAAAGGGACGACCTTGTGAGTTTTAAGGGCTTTTTGGTGGGGGCGGAGCTTTTGGGCACCATCATTAAGCTCTCAATTGAGATAAGTGAGTTGACGTATGTTGGGGCCGACCCCGATTTGGAATACGATGATGATAATGGAAGTAGTGGCGCAATGTTGTTGGGGCCATAATAGTTTGTGGGCAATCTCCTCTCTGTAAGTAATTCTCACTTTTTTTCCAAATTAATCACTTTTTTCTTGACACAAGCTTCTTATCAATGTAATCTGTTAACTAACCAGTTAGTTAGGGGTTGTCGATTATTTGTCGAGGAGGTTGTTGGTAGATTGCAGGGGGTTGTTGGGGGGTGAAAGTCAGTTGGTGTTGTTGGTTGGGTTTGGGATTTTTGTGGAAAACGTACTGAAGACTATATTAGTCTATAACTTAAGAGACTTTTTTGATGTAATTGACCATTGTGATGTGATTAAGAGGACACGGCGATTTCTGACATCATCGCCAAAACGAGATACAGATTTAGAGGATAAGGACAATATATGAAAGAAAAAAATGGGCAGAGGGGACAAATGGCCAAAAAAGTAAATCGTGCAGTTGTCTATCTTGTTGTCATAATGTTATCAGTGCCTCTATTTGCAAAGATGACGCATGCAGAGGAAGAGACAATTAACACCTACACCACCACCCACACCCTGACTAATTGCAAGGAGATGGCCCTGAAAGATTCCCCCGCCATTCTTGCCGCAAAGGCAGAGATAAGCAGAACCAAGGGTGTAATATGGGAAGTTTGGACGAGTATCCTTCGGGTAAACGCCAAGGGTGAATATATGTATTTCAATCGTCCCTCACCGGCAATGAGCATCCCGGCAGGGTCATTTGGAGTTTTTGGACCTCCTGCGGATATTCCACTCAGCCCAGCCGGCTCGGAGCATCTCTACACAGTCAGACTTGAGGCATCACTCCCCATATTTACCGGCGGGAGGACACTCTCCGGCCTCAAGATCGCCTACAGAAATCACGACACTGCAATGGAACAATACAAGC
The DNA here is from genome assembly GCA_030613285.1 of Candidatus Zymogenus sp. Classification (GTDB taxonomy): domain Bacteria; phylum Desulfobacterota; class Zymogenia; order Zymogenales; family Zymogenaceae; genus Zymogenus. The sequence goes on from JAUWME010000059.1 coordinate 9,114, forward strand.
TGGCGGTAAATGACACAATCTATAACGTAACAAGCGCATTTTACGGCGTGCTTTTGGCAAAGGAGCTGGTCGCTGTCAGGGCAGAATCCTTAGAATCAATCAGAAAACATTACGAGACAACGGTGAAACGATACAACGTTGGGATCGTCTCGAAGTTTGACGTTTTGCGCTCCGAGGTGGAGCTGGCAAACGCCCGCCCGCCACTCATCAAGGCAAAGACTTCCCTGAGGCTTGCCCAAGACAACCTGAAGCGTGTT
>JAUWME010000008.1 GCA_030613285.1 Candidatus Zymogenus sp.
AAAGCTATAAAGGATAAAGGCCTTTTAACACCCGCGGGTACTCTCGATTTTGCAAACCATAAAGAGGAGATTGTCGATACTTACATGGAAAAAGTCAAATTGAAGAAGGGAAAGACCAAGTCTCTCTCCGGCGATAGCGGGACTTTCTGCTTCGGGGCGGGAATGACATACGATTCTTCTTCCAAGACGATAAAACCGGAAAGCAAAACCGAGAGAGGTGGAGAAGGTGGCGGTGGTGGCGGCGGTGGCGGCGGTGGTGGCGGTGGACCATGATTGATTCCACTGTGTTGAAGATTGCACATTTGTCTTATGTTGTGAGGGGGTCGATGGCACTAAATGATACACTCTGCAGCTAAAGGGAGAAGAGTTGCTTCGGGAGCTTCTAAAAGTCGAAAGGTATTTATATGACCAAACGAATCGACGGTCTGGACGTAGCCCGGGCCGTCGCCCTTTTTGGTATGATGATTGAAAACTTCAAGGTCGTATCGGCTCTGGGGACGACCACCCCCCCCTATCTCTATCTTCTCATGGGATCTCTTGATGGTCGATCTGCACCACTGTTTGTAATCTTGGCGGGGATGGGGCTTTCTCTTATGACCCTCCAGGCCAAAAAATCCGGTGATCTCCTCTTGATTAGAGAAACAAGATTGAGCATCTTAAAGAGGGGGGCGTTTTTGTTTGTAGCAGGTTATCTCTTTATCCTTATTTGGCAGGCGGATATCCTCCACTACTTTGGGGTTTATTTTGCCCTCGGAGCACTCCTCTTTACTGTCAATGACCGAAGACTCCTCATTACAATGTTTGGTTTTGCCATGGGGTTTGTGATCTTAATCGTCATCTTCAACTACGACGCCGGCTGGGACTGGGAGACATTGACATATTTGGACCTTTGGACTTTTTCCGGTTTTTCCAGAAACCTATTTTTCAACGGATTTCATCCTATCTTTCCGTGGACGGCGTTCTTTCTCTTTGGGATGTGGCTTGCGAGGCGGGACCTCAACGATTCCACATTCAGGGGGAGGTTGTTGTTTTGGGGGACGGCCACTTTTGTGACGACAGAGATCATCTCGTGGGGGTTGGTGCGTTTTCTGCCACTCCTTTCAGGAAAAGGGTTTCCAATTAAGTCGCAGGATATCCCCTATTTCTTTGGTGTGGAGTTTATCCCGCCGATGCCATTTTATCTCCTTTCTGCCGGGGGCACGGCGGCCATAGTAATTGCCCTTTCCCTTTTTGCCATGGAAAAGCCCCGACCATCTACCCTGCTAAGTCCCCTCGTTGCTGTGGGGAGGATGTCCCTTACTATTTATGTTGCCCATGTCCTTGCTGGGATGGTAATACTTGATGCGGTAAATCGTCTTGAGGGGGTGGGTCTTGTCTATGCTCTCGGATATGGCGTGTCGATTTTTCTCCTCTCGGTCATCTTTGCATCGTTTGTTCAAAGGCGGTTTTCCCGCGGTCCCCTGGAGGGTCTGATGCGTTGGATGACAGGATAGATAGCTTGGGCCTTTTTCTCATGGTTTGATGGTTTTCTCTGTGACGGAAGAAATAATCCATTCAAATCTTCTTGCTTTTAGCCTCATAAAAAGTTGCCAAATCGATAACAAAAATGATATAATATCCGACAATTGATGGTGCTAACAATTTGGTCGCTCAAGTCAACCAGCTTCCGACAATTGAAAGTCCTTAACACTGATCGCCTTTGCAGCCAACAAGCTGACCTAATTAGCCAAATTGACAAAACTAATTGAATTGACCAATTAATCAAGTTGACCAAATTGATTATTTTGCTCCAAAAGCTGGTACATCCAATGAATCAGAAAATTCGTAAAAAACAAGAACAATTTTAAAAAACAACTGTCTTATCTTAAAACCTAAAACCGATACCGACCGGGAGGTTAACATGAGAAGGATAACTATTTTTCTGACCATCACGATTTTTGCCCTATCACTTTTGACATTTTTACCAATGACGTCAATTTCGCAAACAGAGCAGGGACTGCCGGAGCTTCCCAACAGTTCAGTCTCCGTTCCCTGGTCCGACTTTAAGGAACTGATCAAGGAGCTAATGGTGCCGCCCACTCCACCGCCAGAGCCTCCCGAACCACCAACGGACTATTCCATCTCAGAATCGCATTACGCCGGAAGGTTGGAAGGGAAAAGCGCGGTGTTTGATGCGGAGTTTACCATCGACATCCTTGCCAAAAACAAATGGATTGAGATTCCCATCATCTCAAGTACCTTGGCTGTTTCTGAAGTTTCCATGGACGGGAAAAAAGTGACACTTCGTGTATCTGGAGGTTACTATTCTCTCATCACGAATGTGGAGGGGAGACACGTTATTAGATTGACCTTTTATAAACCAGTGGCTAAAGACTCGGGTAAAGTTGGAATCAACGTACCAATTCCGAGGGTTCCGGTATCAACAGTGAAGTTTTCTGTGCCGAAGTCAGGTATGGATTTTACTATCAGTCCCGCAAACTACAAAAAGACGACGAATTTGGCTTCAAGCTCAAAGCTTGAGGCCGTTCTGCCGGTTACCGGTAACTTCTCCATGTACTGGAGTCCTGCTGTTCCCGAGGAAATATCTGGAGAGTTGAGAGTGACAGCGAAGGTAAATACACTGATATCGGTGGAAGAGGGTTTTCTTGGTGGTGTCTCCACAATCAATTACGAAATCCTCCACAAATCGCTCTCCAAGTTCTCATTTTTGTTGCCCAAGGATGTTGACATAATTGATATTAAGGCTGATGGTATCAGGAGTTGGGATATAGAACCTGAAGGCGATAGGGTCAAGGTGATAGTTAATATGAGTTTTGAGGTCAGCGGGAATTTCAGCCTTGCGGTCATTTACGAAAAAAACATGGGCGATAAAGCGAGAGTGGGTGAGGTAAACACAACGGTGGTAGTGGAAATCCCGGAGATTGAGGTTCTTGATGTTGTAAGAGAGCAGGTCTTTTTGGCGGTGACCAAATCGACTGAGGTTGAAGTGGACATAAAAAGCGTTGAAAATCTCATTGGCTTGGACACTACAGACCTTCCCGGTGAGTTGACGTCTGCCTCAGAAAATCCAATTCTTTATCCGTACAAATATCGTATGCATCCGGCCAAGTTAATACTCACTGTTACAAAAAATGAGGACGAAGAGGTTGACACCTGCGTTATTGTAAAGGAGGAGCTCGAATCGCTCCTAACCGTTAGGGGAGACCTGGTAACTCGGGCGCGCTTTACAATTAAGAACACTACCGAACAGTTTCTGAAGCTTGAAATCGGTGAGATATTTGTCGAAGAGGAACTTGCGGAGGAAGAACTGACTGACGAGGAACTGACTGATAAGGAGCTTGCTGATGAGGAAATTATTGATGGTGACTTAGAATATAGAGAAACTACAATTTGGAGTGCCTTTGTTTCGGATAAACCTGTAAAAATCACAAGAGATATGTACGATCGGATATTAATCCCCCTTGACAGATCTATGAAAACAGCCGATGGGGAATTGACCTCCTTTGTTGTAGAATTAACCTACATCACCGAAACAAAACCGTTTAACAAGATCATGGGTTGGAGAAACTTTGTCGCGCCAAGAACGGAATTTCGCGTTGACGAGATGTTCTGGACCCTCCACCTTCCAAGAAAGTATGTCTACAAAAACCTCGGAGAGGATATGGAATTAACTCGTATCCCGACAACTATTGTGGCGCCATCGGGGAGCGTTGGTATGTTCGATAAGAGCGACATGGATATGCCGACGACAGGTGAAGGCTATGGAGGCGATGACTTCGGCGTCAATGAAGAAATGCTCTCAATGGAAAAGAAGAAGGAATATGCTCCTTTAAAGATAATGCCTAAGCCACAGATACAATCCGAGATGAACGCAATAAGAGACAATATTGGTATCATTGGAGGTAAATCGGGAAGAAAACGAGGTGTCCTGCCGGTAAGGGTCGATATCCACTTTTCGGGAATTGCCATGAGCTACAAAAAACCCATCGTAAAAGGGGGTGAAGAGTCTTTTGTCAAGTTCAGGTTCCAAGGAAGGGATGTCAATAAGTGGCTGTCTTACATTGAGACCCTTGCATGGGCCGTCTTTTTTGCGACTCTCCTCTTTGCCCTTCGGTCTGCCAAAAAGCGGGATAGGCTCTACATCAACAAGGACAAATCCATAGCCATCGCTGTTTCCCTTGCGATTATTATCCTGCTGCACCTCTTTTTCATTCTCGATTTCTATGCCATAAAGTGGGGTTTCTTCTGGGGGGTACTTGTCGGGGGCATCTATTATATCAGGGATACAAGGGTAGAAATGAAAAAGAAGCTGTACGGCGCAAAGGAGAATTGGGATGAGGCCAGGAAAGTAAAGTCTGAAAAGGTCAAAACCAAAAAAGGACGGTCGAAAAAAGATGAGAAATAGATCGACAAAAAAGATACTTATCTTTGTGTCTCTCTCCCTTTTTCTGTTGTGGGCAATGTTTCCCATGACCAACTTTGCAACCGCTGGCATCGTGGATGGAAAAGTACCCAAAATGCCCAAGACAGACGTTACTATCCCCTGGGAGGAGTTTAAGGAATTGATCGAGGAACTGGGGAAGGAACCGCCTCCTCCCCCACTTCCACCGCCGGTTGAGTTGTCTGTAAAAGAGGCAAAGTATAAAGTTGACCTCTCTCTCGGACTCATCACCGTCGATGCCACCTTTGAGGTGATTACCTTTGGGAAGGGGTGGCGGGAGTTGAAGATCATCGGCAATGGAGCATCCCTCGTCTTGCTGACTGTCGATGGGAAGGACGCTCCTACAAAGGTAAAGGGCGATTCGGTTTTTGTCTACCTGAAGGGAGATGGTGAAGTTGGGGAGATGGTGAAATCCAAAAAATACAAAGTGGAGACACGCTTTTATGTCTTTGCCCCAAAGACCCCAGGTCCCCATACGGTTTCCTTTTCTGTTCCCAATGCGGCGGTGGGCATCCTAACGATGAATTTCGATGGCAAGCTTAAGGATGTTAATGTCAACGGAATAGAATTTGGCAGATCACAGGAAAGATTGAGTGTCGTTTTAGAAAGTGGCGATGCGATAAAGATAAAATACACGGTTGCGGCACCGAAGGAAAAGGGTGAGGCGGTTAAGGCGAAGGAGGAGGTTGGGGAGCCCATCGTCCTTTCTGAGGTGATGACCGTCTTGGATATTGAGGAGGAGGCATTTTTTGTAGATGCCATCATCAACTATGAGGTTCGGAGTGCACCGACAACCTCCTTTCAAATATCATTTCCAGATGATTTAGAACTCATCGATGTCTTTGGAGATGGGATTGCTGGATGGGAGCTTAATGAGAAGAAAAACGGGCTTAAGGTCAGGGTTGGTTACGAGATACTTGGAAACTATTCATTAAGGCTCACTTTCGAGAGGGCTTTTAAAGAGGGAACAAAAACAATAGATTTCCCGAAGATTGTTCCCCTGAACGTAAAGCGCGATACAGGCTACATAGCCATAGTATCCGGCGGTGGCTTTGAGATATTTGAAGGAAACGAGATAAAACTAACTCCCCAGGATCCATCAGAGCTGCCAAGAGCGCTTTTAAATATTAAGGGTCTTCCCCCAGTCCTTTCTTACAGATATACAAACCCGGACTGGCTGTTAACCGTTGGCGTAGAAAAGGGGGAGCTTCTCCCCGTTTTGTCGGCCAATGCCGACTCTGCAAACACCATTGGCGTGGTAACGACGGACGGCAAGATGGTGATAATGACTCACTACTATATTCGCAACAGGAATCTCCAGTATTTAAAAATTACCCTTCCAGAGGGTGGGGAGTTATGGTCGGCGAGATTGAGAGGGAAGCCGCTCAAGGTTTCGGTTGACAGCGACAAAAAGATACTCGTTCCCCTTCCACTGACGGTTGAGCGAAACGCCGAACCCTTTTTGGTGGAAACCATTATTTTTGTCCCAGTTAACAAGTCCAAAACCTTCGGGAAAATAGTGATAGAGCTTCCCACCCTTAACATCCCGGTATCTGAGATGATGGCGACAATCCACCTTCCGGATAAAAACAGCTACTTAAGCTTCGGGGGCGATATGGATGAGATCGAGTACTTTGAGAAAATTCTCAAAGTTAAAGAAGAAGACAGATCGTCTTCTTCCTTTTATCAAAAAAACATCAAGCTCAGAAGGGAAGTGTATGAGAGACAGCAGCAATTGGAAGACGTAGTAAATTGGAACGAACAACCAATCTCCCCTGATTCAAAGATAGGCGGCGATCCCTCTTCACAGTTTCAGGTACCCCTTCGGGGAGAGATCCACCGTTTTGTCAAACTCATTGTAATCTCGGAAAAAAGCCAAATTACCGCAACGTACATCAACGGGAGCCTGATGTGGAAAATGAAATTATTCATCCTGCTCATTGCTGTTATAGGTCTATTGATAGTCGTAAGGAAAAAAAGAAAGAAGAAGGGTGCGTAAAGCGGGGATATTTTATAGGGGCGATTCATTTTGTTTAAAACGAACCGCCCCCGGAGCCCAACTGTTAGTAAATTATTTTTCGTCCCGTCTTCATCTCGTGGTCGTGCGCCATTCTTCTGGCCAGCATATTGTAGATATCATCGAAAGTCATTGCCTTTTTCCCGATGAGTTTTATAAGGAAATCAATTTTTGATTTGAGGTCGCTAATTTCGCCTTTTAGAGAACGTTTTGAGTCCCTGACTTCGATGCCGAGTTCTTCGTTGGTAACACCCTCCACGGCATTTTCTGCGGGCACAATTTCTTCCTCCTCGTTTAGTTTTTCAGCAATTTGCGTTGAGATGAAGATTTTATCCTCTTCGGAAAGGGAGATTGGCAGGATATTTTCATTGCCTGCTGCTGGGTCAACGTTCTTCTGAAGTATTTCTACGGCGGTAATTAAGCTACCGGAAACCTCATTTAGATTGTTGTATAGGGTTGTCATGTTGGCAACTTCTTCGCTTGGTAATGGTGCCGTATTATCAACTTCCTCATTGGTAGAGGTGGCGGGAAGGGTATTCTCTTCGCCAATCATTGCATCGACCTTTTTTTGGAGCAAGTCAAGAGATTCGTTAATAGTTGAGATTTTTTTCTCCTGAATTGCTGACTTTATCAAATCATCTGAACTTTTTGCTATCTCTGCGGTTTTCATTAGATTGTTTTGTGCTTCATCTAACTTTTTTATTGACTCTTCTAATTCTTTTTTGTCTTCCTTTGGAAGATATCTCCTACTTCCGCCCCATCTGGGTTTCTCTATTACCTCTTTTGTTTCGTCAATCCACCCTTGCAAAGCTGGAACAGAATATCGAATTTGTTCAGCAATCGAAACAATTGAATCCAGAGCCTTGCCTTGGAACTTTGTTACTGAATTGTAGAGGTCAATTGTCTTGTGAGTGCCTTCCTCACCTTTATCAATTATTGAATGTCCATGCTCTGAAATGTTTTCATCTAATGAGAAAGAATACCTTCTATTGATCCTCTTCCTTATGTTATCGGTCAATAAGAGTTTTTCTTCCTTGTTGTCAATATAAACCTTCTTAACCATTTCAGCACTTTCATGCAAAGAGCTTTTGAGAGATTTTGATTCTGTATCAATTTCATTTGAAAGGTCATTTATTATCTGAATGGCCGTTGTTCTGAATTTTTCAATCTCTTTAATTGCGTTTTCTTCAATTGAATTGGTAATTTCGGGTGGAATTTCTTTTCCGCCAATATTTTTTGATGCATTTGTTGTTGAGTCAATTACTATTTTTGTTGATTTTTTGAGCATTTCTGCAGTATCGTTAATGAGTTCAATTCCTTTTACCCTTACTATTTTTGAAGACTCGCTAAAACCACCGATTGCCTTATCAGCAACACTTTCGATTGCGGAAACAACGGCGTTTGTATATTTTTCTTCTTTTTCCAGCAAGAACGAATTTCCCTCAGCTAATTCATTTACAAAGTCCTCCGTTTTTGGAAAATATTTGTCGAAGCCTTCGTGGAGATCCTTTTCCACCTCCTTTAACTTCTCACGTTGACTGTTGATGTAGTCACTTGAAAGCTCAATACTGGATTTTAGCAATTTTAGCTTTTCAACAAAGGGTGAATCGCTCGATCGGTCTGGAACTTCCGGTTCTCTAATTTCGAATTTATCAAGCATCCTTTTGCTCGATTCCTTAACATAATCGAGAATAGTAAGAGCTTCGTCTATTTGATCTGTTGTCTTGTTGTAAAGCTGTATTGCTTGATTGATTTGATAGGCATTGATTACCCATCCCAATGGATCTACTACCATTTTTTCCTCCTGAAATTTGGTTAAAAGTTTTCACTTACCCCAATTATCGCACACAGGAGGTTTTTAATAGAAAATATGAATTTTTTATGGAAAATAATTCACTTTTTTTTGTTTTTCTTTTTTAGAACCCATTCTAAACGTGTACATCCTCCATCGTTCCCTAAAGAACAAGCAGTTCTTAGATCAATTTCCGCCTCATTCAAGCGTCCAAGTTCTGAGTATAGAAAACCCCGCATATAATAAGTATATGCACTATTGCTGTCTAAATTGATTACCACAGTGTAGTTTTTGATAGCCTCTTCGTACATTTCCATCTTTTCGTATGTTGAACCTCTGTTGTAGTACGCTTTGGTATTTTTGGGGTCGATAGCTATCGCCCTGTTTAAATCTTCTATTGCCTTATTGTACAAACCCAATTTTGAGTAAACACCACCCCGACTGTTGTATATATCTTTATAGTTAGGATCGAGCTCTATCACATTAGTGTAGTCCTTGAGTGCTTCCCCGTACATATTTCTGCTTACATTTGCACCCCCCCTTTTAAAATGTGCATCCTTATGATTTGGATCTAAAGCTATGGCCTTATCAAAACACTCCACAGCTTTACTCCATTTACGTCTTTGATTGTTCTCAAGTCCCTTGAGGTACCATTTGTCCGCTTCACTAATAAAAAAACATGCTGAAAATGTCAAAGCCAAAATTGCCGTTAAAGCTAAAATAATCGGTATCCTTTTTCTCAATTTCATTATTTCCTCCATCTATTTATTTTCTACATTTTTATCTGTTTCCTCTCTTTTTTCTTTTCTCTCTTTTATTATATACGGTTTAAGTCTCTCACACGCTAAATGTGTTCCAAGTTCACATCCTTTGTAGTAATCTTCTTTTGCCTTTTCTATATTCCCAATTTTTTTGTACGTATCGCCCCTGGCACCATAATATGATCCATTTACAGGATCTACAGAGATGGCCCTGGTGTAGTCTTCTATTGCCTCTTCATACCTTTCCAATTCATCATAAATATTACCCCTGTAGTAATAACTCTTTGATGAATAGGGGTTTAGCTCTATGGCTTTTGTCAGGTCAGAAATAGCATCATCGTATCTTGCCAACATTAAATAAATTTTAGATCTGTCTCTATAGACAATCCAGTAATCAGGATCAATCTCTAATGCCTCATTGAAATGTTTTAAAGCTTCAATTTTTTCCATAGGGAGACAACGCTTTCCCTTGTAGTGTAATTTTTCTGCCTTCGTTAATAAGAGATACTTGACACAAGCAAATGCTATAATCAAAAAAGGAATTAACCCCAGTAAAACAATGAAGTAATAAACCCAATCCATAAATCTTCTTGGCATCATTCTTTTAAGCCATTTTAGTTTCATTTCTCTCTCCGCAAAATCAATACATTCTAAATTGTTCTTATTGTACTATATGTAAATACTTTGAAATTATTCTTAAAAGATATTGTTGTAAGAGTTATGTCAAAAGATAATATAATCTAACATAATTTTACTAACAATGAAGAACGCTTGAAAAGGTACCCCCCTATTAGATTATTAGATGGGCTAATCAGCTTAAACTTCAAGTTAATCAGGCTATCCCTCAACAATTTCAATTGTAGCGGTGAGGCTAATCGAGATGACCCCCATCGATTTAATATCTGGCGGGGGGGGGTAATCCGGCAGCCCTCATCAATGTAAAATTGTTGCAGGGGGGGCCGCTCAGTCTGGTTCTTTCATTGTGGCGGGGGCTGCTGGTGTTACGCAACGAAACCCGATGTTCCCAAAACGCGCCTTGATATTTGCCGGAAAGGAGAGAGAAGCTCCAATCTCTTCCTCGCTTGTGAGAAAACTCCCCCCCATCATAACTTTCATGGGTTCGGTCAAGAAAGAGAGACTGTCAATAAAGGGCAGAAACGATAGAAAATCGGATTTGTAGTCGTTGCTTGTCCACTCCCAGGCATTTCCAACAACATCGTAAAGTCCAAATTCATTGGGGTCAAAACTCCCCACGGGCATAAGCTCGCTTTTCGCTTCATCATCATCTTTTTTTACATCTTTTTTGGCTTCATCGCTGCTCTCTTTTACAATCTTTGAGTGATAATTGGCTTTATCGATATCAAGCTCGTCTCCCCAAGGAAACCTATCCTTACTGTTACCCCTTGCCGCAACTTCCCACTGCTCCATTGTGGGGAGGGTTTTTCCCGCCCATTCGGCATAGGCCATTGCTCCCTCCCACGAGACGGTGACCACGGGATAGTTTTCGTATCCCTCGACCACCGAGAAGACACTTACATCCCCGTCTTCAAAAGTGATCTTGAACTGGGAACCTTTTTCTGTGTTGACCCAAAGTAGCCAGTCATCCTTGACATCGGTAAATACATCGTTTAGAAATTGGGCATACTTTTTGTTCGTCACTTCAAAGATGTCGATATAAAATGGGCTGAGTTCAACGGTCTTCATCTCGTCGCCATCGCTTATGGTGTAAACGCCGCCGGGGATTAGAGTCGATGTTTCAGCGTCTGGTATTGCGGTGTCATCTCCGTCACTATTTTGAAATGCGAGGGAGTACGAGATAAAAAGAATCAGTGTAATGGTCAGTGTAGAAGTTAAAAGAAAAATTCTCAAAAATCTATGCATCAATACACTCCTATAATTCAAATGTCTAATGTTTTACAATATACAAATATTTTCCACGTTTTACAAGCTTTTTCATTTTTTTATTGACTTATTTTCAAACCTTTCTAAAATTGATGATATGAAACTACAAATTTTGGGGTCGGGAACAATATTACCATCGGCTTTTCGGTCGGCAGCAGCGTATGTGGTAATGGTGGAAGACAAAACATTATTGTTGGACATGGGGCCGGGGCTTTTGAGAAGGATGGCCGAGGCGAAAATTGAAATTTGGGATGTGGATTTTATCTTTTTTAGCCACTTTCATCCAGACCACACAGGAGATTTTGTCCCGTTCATCTTCGCCTCAAAGAACCCCTTTGGCCCGGTGCGAGAAAAAGACCTTACAATCATAGCACCAGTAGGATTCGGGGAGTTCTACAACGGGCTTATCGAAGTTTATGGAAAGTGGATTATACCGGAAAGGTACGAGATACATATTGAAGAGATGGTGGAAGAGAGAAGAAACTTTGATGTTTTTTCTATATTGACAGCAAGGTCAAACCACAGTTCGGAAAGCATCGCTGTAAGGATTGATGCGGGGGGGCGTTCCCTCGTTTATACCGGAGACACCGACTGGTCAGAAGGTTTGATACCTCTTTCTGAGGGAGCGGATTTACTTATCATCGATACGGCTTTTCCCGATGATATGAAGACGCCGGGGCATTTGACGCCCACGGAAGCTGCAGAAATTGCCGTTAAGGCCGGGGTAAAGAGGGTTCTCCCCACTCATTTTTATCCCCCAATGGAAGATGTCGATGTTGCTGCGGTCTTTGCTGCCGCCTCCTTTATGGGGGAAGTTATCAGACCTCTCGATTTGATGATCATCGATATCTGATGTCTTGGGGTACTTCAATGATAAAATGATATAAAATGCGCTCTCAAATCTCTCAATCGTTCTGATTTCTCTCCTTTTTCCTATTTTTTCTTTTAAATATCTTGTAAAGGCGTTTCTACTTGATATAATAGCACTTTTAGCAAAACTTAATTTGGCCCAATTGGTTCATCTGGGTTTTCTCGGATTTTTTCAGAGATTAGTAAGGTAGAAAATTTATGCTTTTTCTCACACTTCTCGTCCTTTCCATCGCACCGGGGATATTCATCCTTTGGTATGTCTACAACAAGGATAAGTATGAAAAGGAGCCGAAAAGCCTTGTTATCAAGACTTTCTTTCTTGGTGCATTGTTTACAATACCTGCGGGGTTGTTGGAAGTAGCACTCAGTTCGATTACCGGGATTGAGATGGATGGAAATCTCTTTCAGGGATTCATCGGGGCATTTTTTTTTGTGGCGCCCATTGAGGAATACGGAAAGTACTTGGCGATTAGGGTGAAGGCCTATAGATCAGATGAGATGAATGAGGTGATGGATGGGATTGTTTACGGCGTTGCGGCAGCGATGGGATTTGCCACGCTTGAAAACATTGGTTATGTATTTCAGCACGGCATTGCAACAGGGATATTGAGGGCGTTTTTGTCGGTGCCGGGGCACGGCATAGAGGGTGCCATCATCGGCTATTACATGGCGATTGGAAAGATGTACCCAAAATTTAGGAAGAAATATATCTTTACGGGCTTAGCCATCGCCATCTTTTTCCACGGCGCATTTGATTTTTTTGCATTTTCTGAGTCTGCCCTTGCACTCATGATAATCCCCTTGGTCTTTTTTATGTATCTGACATTCAGAAAAAGGATACGCTTGGCTTTGCTCGATTCTCCATTTAGAAACGGCCAGGACGAAGAGAAGCTATCGGATAGAAGTGCCAAGATTACACAAAAAGGGATTGCAAAGATAATCATCGGGATAGCGCTAATCTCATTTTCGGCTCTTGTCATTCTGGGCTCTATTATATCTATGGGAGAGGGGAATTGGTCAACAGGGGATACTGGATATTTAATATTCTTATCATTAATTCCCACGGGGATTGGGGTTCTCCTTATTTTTCTGTCAAAGAAAGACAGGACTAAAGTAGAGCCCCCGCCCAAAAAATTGGAGATGACATAATATCATAAGATTTGAAAATGAATGGATTTGAAAGGAAACGCATTTTGACAGGGAGAGAGCCTTTAGTGAGATATCTACATAAAATATTTTGCAGTACGATCGTGTTTTTGACACTAATTATCGCTCTTTCCGCCTGTGGAATTGTTAGCAGCAGGGTGGTGGGCGCAACCCTTGTTTCAAAGGAGTATGGTTTCCGCCTTGATCTCCCCGATAACGATTTCGAGGCGAAACATACGAGGGATATCCCACTTATTTTATTTAATCCCAAGACGGGGGCTACCGTTACCGTTACGGTGTCAGAAGATAGATACTGGTTAGAGAAAAGGAAAGAGATAGGACTTCGTCATGTTGCAAACGGGCTTTTTCTCTATGTGAAAGAGAAGAAATATCTTAAATCCCATGCAGCCACCCTGGGAGGAGTTGACGCTTGGCATCTTGAATTATCAGGAAAGGTGAGTGATGTCCCTTTGGTTTTTTCAGTGTATGTGGTAAGACACGACAAAAAGATATATGACCTAACCCTCTTTGCTCCACCAGGGGCTTTTGAAAAATCGTACGAAACATTTAATGAAGTTGTGTTGAGTTTTAAGTTCACGGGCGGAAGTGGCAAATGAAGAAACTTTTTGAGACCATAGGAAAATGGTTCATCAATGCGATGATCTATCTTGAGGAAACCGCAAAGTTGACCCTCGAAATCACCGTTGCAGCTTTTACCCCTCCATTCAGGTTTCGCTACTTCATTGAGCAGGTTGAATATATCGGGATACAATCGATGATGATTGCTATCCTAACGGCAATCTTCACGGGAGCCGTTATGGCTTTGCAGATGGCGTTTTCACTAAAGAGGTTCGGCGCTGATGCCTTTGTGGCCAATATACTTTCGGTGTCTTTGGTTAGAGAGCTTGGCCCAGTCCTGACCGGGCTTATGGTGGGGGGCAGGGTTGGTGCGGGGATCACCGCCGAGGTCGGCTCCATGCAGGTAACAGAGCAGATTGACGCCATAAAGGCCCTGGGGGCGGATCCTGTAAGGGAGCTTTTTGTGCCAAAGACGCTGGCGTGCATGGTGGTACTTCCCGTCCTGATTGTTTATGCCGATATCATCGGCAACATCGCTGGGATGATGGTTTCTGTCGTTGAGCTTGGTGTTGAGCCTGTCTACTATATGGATCAGGTGTTCAGGATTTTAAAAATCAGTGATTTCCTCGGCGGGGTTGCAAAGGGAATCTTCTTTGGGCTTATCATCGGGGTTGTCGGTTGTTACTTGGGTCTAAAAACCAAAGGGGGCACGGTGGGTGTGGGGATGGCTACAACAACATCTGTGGTAGCAATATTTTTGACTATCCTTGTGGCAGACTTGTTTCTTACAAAACTTTTAATGCTTCTCTTTCAGGTGTAGGAAATGTCATTTATAGTTTTTAAAAATATTGAAAAAGCATTTGATGACAATGTAATCTACCGTGGGCTTAACCTTTCAATTAATAAGGGAGAGACCATAACGATTATCGGCGGAAGTGGATCGGGAAAAAGCGTCCTTTTGAAGATGATGATAGGTTTACTAAAACCGGATAGTGGGGAGATAATTGTTGATAAAAGCAATGTAGTCGATCTTTCAAAGGAGGAGCTGGTAAAGGTAAGAAGCAGGGTAGGAATGCTTTTTCAGGGGGCGGCCCTGTTTGATTCCATAAACGTTGGGGATAACGTCGCCTATGGTTTAAAGATGCACACAGACCTCACAAAGGATGAGATAGACGAGAAGGTCGACCGATGTCTTGAGATGGTGGGTCTTCCCGGAATTAATGGGATTATGCCCTCTGACCTTTCGGGGGGAATGAAAAAACGGGTTGCTTTGGCCCGCGCCATCGCCTATGATCCTGAGATCATCCTCTATGATGAGCCTACAACTGGCCTTGATCCTACAAATGCAAAGCGCATCAATAACCTGATAATTGAGTTGCAAAAGCTGCTCAAGGTAACTTCTATCATTGTAACCCACGATATGGACTCGGCGTTTTCCGTATCTGACAGGATGGCTATGCTGTACAAGGGAAAGATAGAGGCCGTTGGAACAACCGATGAGATTAGAAAATCGAAGGAAGCTGTGGTCAACGATTTCATCCAAGGAAATATTGGAGAGCTTTAAAAGCAAGCGAAGAGTTATAAAGGAGGTTTCTTATGGCTAAGAAGAGAATTCAGGAAATAAAAGTCGGGCTTTTTATCTTTGCGGGCATTGCCCTCGCATTTATTTTTGTTTTTTCCATCGGGGGCGAAAAGCACCTCTTCGAGGATCAGTATACCCTTTACGTCGATTTTAAAGACGTGGGGGGGCTCAGGGCCGGGGCGCCGGTAAGGCTTGCCGGGGTGGATGTGGGAACAGTTGAGATGGTCTCGTTTTCGTCTGAACTTAAGAGTAAGTTGATAAGAGTGGAGCTAAAAATAAAGACCGATGTAAAAGACAGAATCAGAAAGAACAGTATCGCCAGCATCAAGACAAAAGGGGTGTTGGGAGACAAATATATCTCGATTACTATGGGTAATCCCGATGAAAAAATATTAGAGGATGGTAAGTACCTCACCTCTTCAGAAACAGTTGAGATCTTTGGCTATCTTGAACGGGCTGACAAGATTGTCGATAACACGGTTTCCATTACCGAATCTCTGGACATTTTTTTAAAACCCATAAAAGATAAAAAGTCTGGGGAGAACGTTGCCAGTATTATCGAGGCAGCAGACGAAATTGTAAAAGAGGTAAAGGATGGTGAGGGTTCTCTCCACACTCTCATCTACGGGGGGAAAGATGAGACGGCAGACACCATAAGCAACCTTGATGCCTCTCTGGTGAGCTTGAGGAGTATATTAGATAAGGTGGACAAGGGTGAAGGAACTTTGGGGGCCTTGGTAAACGATCCGTCGGCCTACGAAGACCTGAAGATACTTTTGGGGGGCGCAAACCGGAGCAAGGTGATAAAGGCCGTTGTGAATTACACCATTCAAAAGAGGAAGAAAGAAAAATTGAAGGAGGAGAAAGAGAAGTAATGAAGGAATATATTTTAAATGGGAGGGCATTTATCTTTGGGGACGATATCTCCACGGATCACATCGCCCCGGG
>JAUWME010000054.1 GCA_030613285.1 Candidatus Zymogenus sp.
CCCAGATGTCCACTCTCCTCGATTATAAGTACAGGCAGCGCTGGGCCGCAGAGAGAGGAGGCCACGGGAAGGGAAAAGATCAACACGGGAAAAACGGTGAAGACCTGATAATCCCCGTCCCAGTTGGAACAGAGGTCAAAGACGTCGATGAGGAAGGGCTGATAGTCGATATTACCGAGCCAAATAAAAAAATATTAATCCTCAAGGGAGGCAGGGGGGGGAGAGGAAACGCCCGCTTTACTACCTCAACGAACAGAGCGCCAAGAGAATTTGAAAAGGGTGAGGCCGAAAACGAGATACGAATACAGCTCTCGCTTAAGGTCATTGCCGATGTTGGCATTATCGGGTTTCCCAACGCCGGTAAATCTACCCTGATAAGCAAAATATCCAAGGCAAAGCCGAAGATTGCCGACTATCCTTTTACTACCCTTACCCCCACATTAGGAATTGTGTCGCTAACTGGCGATAGAACTCTCGTGGTTGTTGACATCCCCGGAATTATCGAAGGGGCGCACAAGGGCGTTGGGCTGGGAATAAGATTTTTGAAACATGTGGAGCGGGCAAAGGTTCTAATTCACCTTTTGGACTTGGATCCACAAAATGGAAGAGACCCCGCCAAAGATTATGAAATGCTCAACTTTGAAATGAAATCCTTCAGTGAAAAACTCTCTCAAAAGCCCAGGGTGGTGGCGGCAAACAAAATTGACCTTCCCGGCTCCCAAGAAAGATTGGAGGAGCTTAGAAATGAACTGGGCAGATTAGATATTGACATTTTTCCAGTTTCTGCTATCAATAGGGATGGAGTAAAAGAGCTCCTCAACGAAGTGTATAAAATGACAATAGAAATAGATATGTCGAAAGATGAAGACGCGAATGGAGGCGAAAAGGTTGGTGATGGGAGTTAAAGATAAACCAACTTATTTTAATAGTCAAATGCGACAAAAGCTGATCGGCAACGTAAAAAGGGCCGTAATAAAAATTGGGAGCGGCGTCCTGACAGCAAAGGACGGCCTCAATATCGCCGTTATCGAGAGAATTGCCTCGGAAATTGCAATCCTCAAAAGGCGGGGGATCGAGTTTGCAATTGTCTCCTCAGGATCAATCGCAGCAGGTGTGCCCAAGCTCGGTTTTAGTCAACGACCAACGGCAATGGCGGAGCTTCAGGCCGCGGCCTCAGTCGGGCAGACATCCCTGATGAGGGCATACGAACGTTCATTTGAAAAATACGACATCATGGTTGGTCAGATACTCCTGACAAACAGGGATTTGAGTTACAGACACAGATTTATCAACGCAAAAAATACAATCTCAACCCTTTTGGAACTGGGTATCATCCCAATAATTAACGAAAACGACACGGTGGTTGTAGATGAAATCCGCCTCGGTGACAACGATTTTCTCGCCGCCCAGATAATAAACCTTGTTGGTGCTGACCTCCTTTTGCTTTTGACCGATACCGGCGGGTTTTACGACAAAGACCCAAACCTCAACAACGATGCGAAACTAATATCGGTAGTCGAAAATATTACAGAAGAGGTAAGCCACCTTGCCGCGGATACCTCAACTAGTGTCGGCAGCGGCGGGATGAAGACAAAGGTCGAGGCCTCCGAGATGGCCGTCGAAATGGGAATCCCAGCAGTAATTGGAAACGGACTTCAAGAAAACTCCATCATCGATATCTTTGAGGCCAAAGATGTGGGGACGCTTTTTCTCCCCAAAAAAGAGGGATTGAAAAGCAAAAAACACTGGATTAGATATTCACCAAATATCAACGGATCGATTGAGGTGGACGGGGGCGCCTTTGAGGCTATCGCCAAAAGAGGAAAGAGCCTCCTCCCCGGCGGCATCGTAATGGTAAACGGAAAGTTCAAAGAAAAAGAGATTGTCTCCTTGATGGGCCCCGAAGGCCAGGAATTTGCCAGAGGGCAGGTCAATTACGACTATCACGATCTCCTAAAAATGAAAGGAAAAAAGACCGATGAGATAAAGAGGGAACTGGGCAATAAATATCCCGACGAGGTCATACATCGGGACAATCTTGTCCTTATCGACAGATAAGCCCCTGCCGTAAATTCTGTAAGATGGATTGTGGAATGTTGAAAGGTTGGTGAAGTTTGGGAGTTGGGGTTGTTGCTGTAAATGTCGTTGGGAGGATTGCCGTAAATTTAAGGGTCATCCGATTAATGTGTATCTGAACAAAATGGAAAAGTACTTTTTAAGGATTTATTAGAAAGATAGATGGTGGATTTGAGGGCAGCAGAATCTCGAATTTTGTCAAAGGCGAGCAAAGCTCGTCGCCGTAGGCGATCGAGACCCTTGACAAAATTCTTAAGGGATTCTGCTATAATAGAAACAAGGCGGGAAAAATGTTTTAGATTTATCATCGATAGACGTCTGAATACTACTGATTGTAATAATGCCATAAAACTGTTAAGCAAAATAACATTTTTCTCCGCTTAAAAACAATAACGTTTAGGTACTCAAAATCAGGAAGAAACATATAATAAAAGAGGAATGGTCAGTGAAATACAAAGGTAAAGTTTACAAGATGGGCGACGACATAGACACAGATGCGATAATACCAGCGAGGTTTCTCAACACATCTGACCACGAAGAGCTGGGTTCCCACGTCATGGAGGATTACGCCCCGGATTTTAGGGGGAGCGTTCGCGCTGGCGGAATACTCGTTGCCGGAAGAAACTTCGGATGTGGCTCTTCGAGGGAACACGCCCCCGTGGCAATTAAGGTCTCTGGGGTACCAATTGTTATCGCCGAAAGCTTTGCAAGGATTTTTTACAGAAATTCCTTTAACACTGGGCTTGCCATCATGGAATCCCCGGAGGCAGTAAAAGGGATTAAGAAAGGGGACGAGGTGGAGGGGGACACCGAAAGCGGAGAGATAAATAATCTTACCACGGGAGAAAAATTTCAGGCAAAATCAATACCGCCATTTATGGCCGAACTTATTTCGGATGGCGGGCTTATCCCACATTTAAAGAAAAAACTTGAGAAGTAGATAAATGAAAAAGCAAATAAAAAAACATCAGATAGCACTGCTGCCCGGAGACGGAGTGGGCGTTGAGGTAACACGGGAAGCTGTAAAGGTCCTTAAGGCGGTATCGTCCAATGTTAATGCCAACATTAATGAAATTGCGTTTGATTTTGTTGAGTGTCCAGTAGGGGGTGCGGCGATAGATGAGTACGGTACTCCACTGCCGGAGGATACAATGAAAGTAGTTGAAAAATCGGCCGCAATCCTTTTGGGGGCAGTGGGCG
Organism: Candidatus Zymogenus sp.; assembly: GCA_030613285.1. Taxonomy (GTDB): domain Bacteria; phylum Desulfobacterota; class Zymogenia; order Zymogenales; family Zymogenaceae; genus Zymogenus. Next base: position 3,277 of record JAUWME010000054.1, read on the forward strand.
GCCCAAAGTGGGACGATCTCCACACAAACCAACGACCAGAGGCAGCGCTTCTGAAACTGAGGTCATCCCTTGGACTTTTTTGCAATTTACGACCGGCGGTTATCTTTCCCGGTCTTGAGGGCGCCTCAACCATCAAGGAGGAAGTGATTCGAGGTATCGATATTATGGTGGTAAGGGAGCTTACGGGGGGGATTTATTTTGGGGAACCCAGGGGGATAAAAAAAGGGAGAACCGTACGGGTGGGAATAAACACCTTATCGTATGAGGAATCCGAAATTCGGCGGATTGCCAAAATGGCCTTTAAGGTTGCAAGTAAGCGGAAAAAAAAGGTAACATCGGTCGACAAAGCCAATGTCTTGGAATCGATGGCACTCTGGCGGGAGGTTGTAACCAAAGTGGCAAGAGACTTTCCCGATGTAGAATTGGAACATATGTACGTGGACAACTGTGCCATGCAGTTGATAAAATCCCCAAGAGATTTCGATACTCTTTTGACAACGAATCTATTTGGTGATATACTAAGCGACGAGGCCGCAATGTTGACAGGGTCCATTGGAATGTTGCCCTCTGCGAGTTTGAGGGGTGAGGGTGGCCAGGGGATGTATGAGCCTGTACACGGAAGTGCCCCGGATATTGCGGGAAAGTCAATTGCAAATCCCATAGCATCGATATTGTCCGCAGCGATGATGTTGAGGTATTCCTTCTTGGCCGATGAGGCGGCAGATGCCATTGAGAAAGCGGCGAGGAAGGCAGTGGCCGAGGGCTTGATGACCAAAGATATCTTCAGGGGAGAGGGAAAAGAGGTAACTACCTCTGAGATGGGCGATTATATTGCAGAAAATCTTGAATAAGTAGAGGAGAAAAAGGGAAAATATGGCTGATAAAAAATATTGTGTTGCGGTGGCAGGTGCAACCGGTGCCGTTGGAAGCGAGATGATAAAGACCTTGGAGATGAGGAAATTTCCCATAGGGGAGTTGAGACCCCTTGCGTCTGTGAGATCGAAGGGTAAGACCATTAAGTTTAATGGTGAAGATGTTACGGTTGGTTTGCTTTCCAAAGATTCATTTTCGGGTGTGGATGTTGCCCTTTTTTCTGCCGGTGGTGACAGAAGCATCGAGTTTGCCCCATCCGCCGCAGATGCAGGGGCCGTAGTTGTCGATAACTCCAGCGCCTTTCGGATGGAAGACGATATTCCCCTCGTGGTGCCGGAGGTTAACCCCCACAGAATTGCCGATTACAAAAATCGGGGAATTATTGCCAACCCAAACTGTTCCACCATACAGATGGTGGTGGTACTAAAACCAATTCACGATGCCGCAAAGATAAAAAGGGTTGTGGTGTCCACATATCAGGCGGTTTCCGGCTCTGGGCTTGTGGCCATAGACGAACTTACCGAGCAGTCAAGGGCGGTTTTAGACTCCAAAGATTTTATTCCCTCGGTTTATCCGCATCAAATTGCCTTTAACAGCCTTCCCCACATTGATTCTTTTCTTGAAAACGGGTACACTAAAGAAGAGATAAAGATGACAAACGAGACCATCAAGATATTGGAGGATGAGAGTATCGCTGTTACCGCCACGACGGTGAGAATCCCCGTTTTTTACAGCCACAGCGAGTCTGTCAACATTGAGACAGAAAAAAAACTCACTGTTTCTGATGTAAGAAAAATCCTTGGAGGTGCCCCCGGTGTTGTTGTTCAAGACGATCCCCAAAAAAATATCTATCCCCTTGCAACCAATGCCGCAGGAAAAGATGAGACCTTTGTGGGGAGAATAAGGGAAGATTTCAGCATCGCAAACGGGATTAATATGTGGATTGTTTCTGATAACATCAGAAAGGGAGCGGCGCTAAATGCCGTACAGATAGCCGAATATCTTATTGAGAAGCATCTGTAGTTTAAAAAATGAGCATTGCAAAAATAGAAAAAGAGTATCTCGAACTTCTGGAAAAGGGGAGCATCCCTGTAGATGAGCGACTTTCTATCTCCAAGGGAATACTTGCCGACGGAACTCCTACCCCTCTACGTGTTTTAGCAAGGCTTTTTCTTGATAATGCAATTGTTATAAAAGAAGAGGCAAAAAAGTCAATTCTGAGACTTCAGGAGAGTGACCTTTCAAAAATCGCATCTGATGATACTACCCATTCATCGCTCCTTCTTCTTTTGGCCAAACATTTTCATGGCTCCCCCGCTGTGGGAATCTCAATTATCTCAAACAAAAACACCACGGAGAAGGTACTTTTCTACCTTCAGGGAAGAGGTGATGAGGTTGATGATGCTTCGGATGAGGAGTTTATAGTTGGAGGGGGGGGTATTCAGGTTGAAAGCCATGATGATGTAGAGATTAGTGAGGAAATAGAAATTGAGATTAGTGAGGATATTGAGATTGGTGAAGAGAAGGATGTTGAGATTGGTGAGGAGATAGAGCTTAATATTAGTAATAGTGAGGGAATCGGACTTGAAGTTCCATCAGAGGGGGATATTGATGGAGATATTCCCTCGGCAGGGACACCTGATTTGACAGCTAATTCCAAAGCAAGACAAAGTGAAGAAGTTTTCAAGTTTGTCCCGGAGAGGTATACCGACGGTGATATGGAGGTAATCATCGAGTTGGAGGAGACCGATGATTTTGATGAGGAGGAGGAGATAGTAATTAGTGATAAGGGTGCTGTTGCTACTGACGAGTTTATCCAAGACGCGCCCCAAAGAGATGAGATGATCACCGATGAGGAGATAAAAAGCGCTGATATAGATATTGGGATTACACACCACGATGAGGGTGACCAAATAATCGAGGATGACGTTCTTTTTGAGCAAAAGGAACATCTTGATGAAGAGGGGGGTGGATTTTCAACTACCATTGACAGCATTGAAGACAAAGTAGGCGAGATATTTGATATCGATCTTGGGGATACTGATACCCAAGGAGACGGGGCATTGGGGGGCACTGAAGGAGGAATGGAGTTTGAATCGGGCTTAGATATTCCCGGAATGGAGACCCCTGTGGAAGGAAATTCGCCGCTTGAATCCCTAGGGCCAATTGGTGGTTTTGGCGGGGGAGTGGACGAGCAACTGACGAATACAGGCAGAGAGCAAACTGATGTATCTACTCCTCTTTCCGAAAAGAGGTTTATTACCCATCTTGCCACCAAAAGAGATGCCGGTAAGGTAACGGTTAAGGAGTTATTTGCAAAGGTGGCAAAAATCGCTGTTCCTGTGGCTGTAGTTGTTTTGGTTTTTGTTGCGTTGTGGGTGTTTTGGCCGAAGAGTGAAGTCTCTGTTGAGGCATTTAACAACGGGGTCAATCGAGTTTTTGTAAAAGCTAAAAATGAGGGTTTAAATCTAAAACTCAATAATCCCTTTCCCAAGGGAAGCTTTATTTACAAATGGGAGCCTGGTAAGGTTCAGGAGGAGAAAGGTTATAGTCCCAATGGTAAAGCATACGATGATAAAAAGCTAAAGGAGGATCTGTTAGGTTTTAAAGTAAAATATGAAAGGGAGCTGGAATATGAAAAGATTTCAGAAGAGCTTTCTATCAAAAGAAAAAATTTGTCCACGGCTTTAAAAAAGAGCAAAGAGATAGACGAAAAACTCTCCCGTTTAGAAGCAGAAAATGATAGCTATCTCAAAAAATATAGAGGAGAAAGTCTAAAAAGAGTCGTAGTTCTTGAAGAGCGGGGCAATGAGATTAGGGAGCTGAAGAGGTTATTTGAAAAAGAGAAGCTGAAGATTAAAAAGATAGAAAGTGAGATGGCCGACGTAAGAAGAAGAGTTGCGGACTTTGAGAGAGACAATATTCCAACGGCAGATGACCACGGTTATTACGCGAATAAACAAGAATTGGATGAGTTGACAGCGGAGTATAGAAAGATAAAGCCGAAATTTGATAATTTTAGTTTGCGTTATAATGGTATCCTAAATAAGCTGGAAAACAAATACAAACAAAAATTGAGCATTATTGATAGAATCATAGAAATTGGTCAAAAAGTTTCCGAATTAGATAGAGAAAAAAACAAAATTGAAAAAAGAAAAAGGGCTTTGAGGGCGAAGATTGGAAAACTTGAAAATAGTTTATACGATCTTGAAGACAAAAATGCCACGGGAGAATTGATTACTGATGAGAATCTCCCCATTTATCTTTTAGTAAGTAAATACATTAGGGAACAAGAGAAATTACAAGTAGATAGCGGGCTGAAAGGGAATGATGAGGTTTCTTATTTTGAAACATATACAATAAAACAAAAGAAAGCAGATATAACAATTACGTTAGAGAACAAAGAGGGGACAAAAGAGAAGAAAAAGTATTCTACTACTTTTATGAGGATGATTACGAAAAAGAAGATTCTCATGTTTCAATGGGATGTAAAGACCACCGAGTGGGTTCTTACATCGATCTCTGAAAAAAAGAAGTAGTTTTTTAAAAGATATGAAATTTCTTCAAGACATAACGTTGGGTCAATATATGCCCCAAGATTCGTTCATCCACGGATTAGATCCCAGAGTAAAATTTATTGCCTTGATTCTTTTTATGGTCACACTTTTTTTTATTGAAGCCCCATTAAAATTTCTTTTGATGGGGCTTGTTATTCTGTTGATTATACAGTCGTCCAAGATCCCCTTGGGATTCGTCATAAAGGGCATAATCCCATTTGTCTGGCTTTTCCTCTTCGCGGCCTTTGCCCATTTCTTTTTCACCCCCGGAACCTCAATCAAACCTTTTCCCATATGGTTTATAAATGTTACTTTTGAGGGAGTTACTAATGGAACTATCATTACGTTAAGAATCCTCCTCATTATAGTTTTATCGTCCATGTTGACCTTAACCACAACCCCGTTGGAGCTTACAACGGCTCTAAAGCGGGTATTGTCTCCCCTTAAGCGTTTTAAGATCCCCGTCAATGATTTTACAATGATGATGATGTTGACGATAAGGTTTGTTCCTATTCTTCTTCTTGAGGCCCAGAGAATCATTAATGCCCAGAGATCGAGGGGGATAAACTTTGAGACAGGTGGTTTGATCAAACGAGCAAAAAAACTCGTTCCAATTTTGATCCCCCTGTTTAATCTGTCGTTTATACGGGCAGAAGAGCTTGCAATTGCAATGGTTTGCCGGGGCTATGCCACAGGAAAAGAGAGATCGAGCTTTAGAGAGCTCCGGTTTTCCACGTCCGATCTTTTTGCAATTACTTCGGTAATCCTTGTAATACCTTTCTTTTTCCTTTAAAATGAGAAATATAAAGCTGATTCTCTCCTACGATGGTACCCATTTTTACGGATGGCAAGTCCAGCCAAGGGAGAGGACCGTCCAAGGGGTTGTCGAAAAATGTATCAATACGATGGTCGATGCTAAAACAAGGATTACGGGTTCGGGGAGAACGGATGCCGGGGTTCATGCTTTGGCGCAGGTTGCAAATTTTAGGACTGAGAGTCGGATTGATTGTAAGAGCTTTATGAAGGGTCTAAATTCCCTTTTACCACAGGACGTGAGGGTTACAGACGTTTTGGAAGAAGAGGAGGATTTTGACTCAAGGAGGTCTGCGACATCGAGAAGGTATCGATACTTGATTTTTAATGGTGAGGGGGTGCCGTCCCCTTTTGTCAGAAACTACGTTTGGAGTGTCAGAAGCTACCTTGATACCGATACCATGCAGGATGCAGGGAAGGAACTTTTGGGTGTCCACGATTTTTCTTCCTTTGTTGGGAGGAAAAACGAGACGGACAGTACCGTAAGAGAGGTTTTAAATTTTACCGTAAAGCGGATTAATGAAGATTTCATTTCCATTGAGATTGAGGCTAATGCCTTTTTGAGGCACATGGTCAGAAATATTGTGGGGACCTTATTTGAGGTGGGACTGGGGAAAATGGGGCCGAATGAATTTCTGGGCGTTTTAAATGCCCAGGACAGGAGGGCGGCAGGAAGTACCGCACCGCCTCAGGGGTTGTATCTTGTTGAAGTAAAGTATTTTTGAAAAGACGTCTTGAAAAGAAAAGCCCCTTGAAGAGACAATACATATTAAAGAGAAAATATCCTTGAAGAGACAAGAATCATTAAAAATATTTGTTTTGGCTTCTATGTTCGCTGCCCTGACAGCGGCTGGGGCGTTCACACCGCTGCCCTTGCCCTGGGTCCCCCGGCCGCTTCCCACACGGTGGGTTTTGCTGGCGGGGTTGATATGCGGCGGGCGGGGGGGGCCCTTATCGCAAATAT
>JAUWME010000141.1 GCA_030613285.1 Candidatus Zymogenus sp.
GAAAACATCTCTCCTCAAAATGACAGGTAGTTGAAAAAAGCATATTGAGATTGCTTCGTCGCCAGAGCTCCTCTTGAATGACATCAAAGGGAGAATAACATTATGATTTTGTATTAGCATGGATTCCCGCTTCCCAAGGGAATGACATTCAATGCTCTTTTCCCAGTAAAAACCACCCCATTACTTCTTCCCCAAAGAACACCTAATTCCCCTTGAGTACGCCTCGTTAACAGTCCCCCTTGTCTCGTCGGCTATTTGTACTTCACATCACCATCATTGTTGTAATCAATATAGTTTTTGTGGTACTCGGATACTATGGGATTTACCTGCCTGCTAAAACGTTCCTCTAAAACCATCCCTTTGGTATTGTCAAAACCTCTTCTTGAAACTATCCTTTTTGCCCGGTCAATCCTGCTATCTACGCTCGGATGAGTGGAAAAAAGGAGCTTTACGGTTCTATCCATTATTTCTTCGCCATTGGTTCTGTCAGGGTCGGTGGATATGTTGCCTTTTGCTTTAGTCTTTTTCAGAAATTCCAAAAGCCCGTTTGGGTCATATCCCGCCTTTGATGTGTAAATCAGAGAAAGTCTGTCTGCCTGATATTCATCGACTTTGGCGTAACCCTTAAAGAGTACATTTGTTCCGTACAACGTTGCCCTATTAAAGATATGAGAATCAACGTTGAGGTAGTTTCCTACGACCTTTCCGCCTACTTGCAGAAATCTCTTTTTTTCAATCTCCTTGACAATATGTTTTTTTGCTACATGGGCAACTTCATGGGCCAAAACGGCCGCAAGCTCCGCTTCTGTATCAATGATATCAAGTGCCCCCACCGTGATAAAGATATATCCCCCAGGACAGGCAAAGGCATTTACGATGTCTGTATCCAAAACGCCGAAGGAATAGTGAAGGTTGGGCCTGCCCGACTTTCTTGCAACGGTGTTTCCAACAAGGCTAACATATCGGGTAAGCTCAGGGTCACGAACTACGCCATAGCGCCCCGCAATGTTTGCGGCAATCGATCTGCCAATTCTTATCTCCTCAGCTTCGGTCATCGGCAAGATGTCTGGAATGGCGGTAATGGTAGCGTTGACTATATCGTTTATGCTGGGTTGATATATATATGTAGGCACACAACTGACCAGAGACAGCGTCATTAAACTCAAGACTATCAATCTGAGTCCAGTCTTTTTTTTCATTTTTTAAGACCCCCAGTATTGATAAAATCATTCATCTCATAATCTGAGATTGTAATCGATTCCATAAACTGTACTGATTCAAAATCTTCAAAATAAAAACCCAAATTATCGCTTTCGCCAATCCCCCTCCCACCCGCAGATGCGGTAATGGAGCCGTCGCCGCTTCCCTTAAAACCGTGTTTTAGTTTGTCAAGCAAGTTTCCGTCTGATCCCTTTTTTGAGGCATCAGTACCGTTTTTCGGTGGGTCGGCAATATAAACCGGGTATTTGTCGGAATCGTTTTTGCTCAAAACTACCCTGTTTATCCATCCCCCGGTGCCATCCTGCTTTTCCACCTGAAACCAATCTCCCTTCCAATACAAGACTATCAGTGGGTCATTTTTTTTGATTTTGCCCAATATCCTGTATTCGGTCCCTGGGCCATTTAGCATATAGGCATCGGGTGTGTCTATGTAAATATAGTCTTGTCTCTGGGCATGGGCAGATGGCGTACTAATCAAAATTGCAATGGCCGCAACCAGACAAAAAATAACAATGGCAGTAATTGTTTCTCTCTTCATTTTGTCCCTCCTCTCAATTCAACTATTTGAGCTACCTTTAATTTTTAAATAGCAATATAACATAATAGTACTTTTCTGCAATATTTTCAAGGTTTTTGTGTATTGTTTTTAATTGACTTTTTTAATTACTATTTAATAGACCTTCAAATTAACTAAACCCCACTCGCCCAATGTCCTTTCAATCACAGAAAACCGGTAAATATCACCAAAAGCAGACAGAACTTCATCCTTTTCTCCCACCAAAAACCCAGAGAGGATAAGATGTCCTTGATGTGCAGTAAAAGCTAAAAGGGATGTGGCAACCCTCTTAATCTCTTGCCCAGATAGATTTGCTACAACAATGTCAAATCTCTCGTTGAGAATATTAGGGTTCATCCCGTCGTCCCCCCCAAAACTTTCGTGTCTAATCTCCACTATGTCCTGCACATCATTTCTGATGACATTATCCATTGCGGAATCCACAGCATCCCTATCAGAGTCAACCCCAAAAACCCTATTAGCGCCTAATAAAGCCCCAGCAATACTCAGTATCCCAGAACCGCATCCCACATCCAAAATTGAGGAGACGGATTTATTTCCGGTCAAAAATATCTCCTCGATAGCGGTAAGAGACAGCACGGTAGTCTCGTGGGTTCCAGTGCCAAAAGCCACTCCCGGAAGTATCCGAATGACTATCTCACCTTCTCGCTTTCGGTAGTCCTCCCAGGGTGGAGAAACAACTACCTTGTCGGTTACCTTCTTCGTTTTGAAATAGTGTTGATACTTTTCTTTCCACTCATCTCCAATTTCGCTGACTTCATAGGAGAGTACCGTCCCCTTCCCCCAGATATCGGTAAGGGCTAAAAGATACTCCTCCAATTGCTTGAGCTTGTTTTCGGCCCCATCCATTTCGAGATATATTAGTGAAGCACATTCCCCCTGCCATTCCTTTGTTTTTCCCTCACTCTCTTCCACCACCCCTTCGGGGGAAAGGGATAAGAGAAAATCGTTGAGAGCATACATGGCCCCGTCAATGACCTTAACTGATACGGCGATAAGGACGTTTTCTTTCATGAGAACAGTATAATGGATTTTCAACTTAGGACAAGGGAAAAATGGCAACAAATGAAAGTGTGCATTTTTTTGTTCAAGAAACAATAATTACCTTGACAAATCATCTCTTTTTCAATATCATATCTAATTCAGATACGCCGCGGTAGCTCAGTCGGTAGAGCATCGGACTGAAAATCCGAGTGTCCCCAGTTCAATTCTGGGCTGCGGCACCAATAGTCTCAAGGGGGTTTCAGGAATACTGGCCCCTCTTTTTTTGGTTTAATAAGAGGGTTACAAGTTTTTGTGACCCTCTATTTTTTTTGGGTGTTACAAGAAGTGTTACAATTTTTAGCCAAAAAATTAGCTACTTTTTTTGCGTGAGTCCAGAAAATTGGGAAATGCAATAAGTACAGTTACGAGACCCGAAGTGAATACTTGACAAAAAGGTTACTTAATGCTAAATTTATGTCCAATGAACAGAGTGTTGTGCAAAATTTATCGAACTACATGAAAATAAGTATCGCAATATGCTTATCAGTTTTACAATCGAAGGACTTCTGTAGTGTCTCTATATTCTCTGGATGATGTAAAAAAGACTATACTGTTGGACAGCTGGTGGGGCAGATACTTTCTTGATCCCATTTCCATAAGACTAACATGGCTCGTTGCCAATTTTACAAAACTCTCTCCCAATGCTGTAACGGTTCTTTCTTTTCTCTTTTCCCTGATATCTGCATATCTATTCTATCTGGGCGAACCAGTATATTTAGTAATGGGAGCATTTGTATATGAATTTGGCTTTATTCTGGACACCGTTGATGGAAAGCTGGCACGCCTGACGGGAAAAATATCCACCACCGGAGCCTTATTAGATGTTTACCTGGATAATATCAGAGTTTTTGCCAACCTCTTCGCTCTGGTGATAGGCCAGTACCAATTGTTGGGAGAGTCGAAATATCTCATTATCGGCCTATGTTATCTCTTTGTACATTTTTTACAAATTTTATCAAAATATATGGTCTTATACTATTTGGGGACGAATTATAAGCAGGATTTCTACAGCGGAGAAACAAAAAATACTCAAGAAGGACTGTTTGCCGCCATAAAGAGCTTTTTCGACAAGAGAAAACTGAACATGGTATTGTTTTCCACCGTGGAGGGAGAAGCGTTCATCTTTTTTATTGGTCCCCTGACGGGCTTCATCTTTGAATCAATAGTACTATCACTTGTTTTGATAATCCTGTTTTATATGTTGAAATCGATTCTATTCTTTAGAAATTCCATAGCCCTGGATAAAAAAAAGACAACAAGTGGGTAAACGACCCGCCAAGCAATCCAACTTAAAAATTACTATCGAAAAGCACGAATTAGATTTTATCGAGTAAATTGTATTTTCGAGACAACAGCAATCTGTTGCAGCAAACAGGCTTGGTAGAAAGCAGAAATAAGGATAAAGCAATTTATGTTGGGAGGTCCAAGAAAATTTATCAAGTTTCTGGGGATGCTGCTTTTGACAAAAAAGCTGCAATCTCGGATGATTAATAATGAATTTAGCGTTTTTATTTTTTTATTCATGCTCGCGGTATATCACTTTCTGTTTTTGCTTTTACTAACCATCCTTGATTTCCCAATTATCTACTATCTTGTCCTCGCAGTAATTGCCATTCATGCGTATTGTTTTATCTTCTTTGTTAGATTTATCTATTATCTCATTTTTGAAAACACATCTTTTTTAAACCCAAAAACTGTATATCCTGATTTTCCCATCAACGCTTCAAAAGTGGTTTCAAATTATTCTTTTTTTTATCTTTCCCTTTTTACCGTAGATTTTCTTTTTATCCTCATGGTTTTTGTAAAACCAGATACGCATTGGCTCTTTTCGAGCATCGCATTAATCATCTTTGTGGATCTTCTCTACTTTATATTCTATTACTTTTTTCTCCTTCCTTTAAAGAAGATTAGAGATAGATATATTTCGGAGCATGATTCCGATATTATTGTATATTTAGCGGGTATGATCAATACCGAATATCAGATGGATCAGTGGCTTCCAATACTTGAAAAGCTCTCCCAAAAGTACAAAACAACTATAGTTTTTTACGAATCTCATTTTATTTCCTACGGAACAAGATTGGCCATTCCCGCCATGAGGATAATAAATGTCAGGAAGCTATCGGAAATTATCGATCAGGGTAATGCCAAGGTCATTTTTTATCTCAACAATAACGGATTCAACTACAATTTGTTGATTTTCAAAAAGTACATTCACGTTCATCTCAATCACGGTGACAGCGACAAGGCAGCTAACGCCGAGAGCACCGCAAAGGACTACGATTATCTTTTTATTGCGGGACAGGCATCGGTGGAACGTCATCTTCGTGCGGGGTGGGATCGGGAAAAGCTCAAGGTAGTTGGACGTCCCCAGCTTGAGTTTTTTGGGAAAGACAAGGTAAAGGTGAAAGAGGGAGGCAGGAAAACGGTACTTTATGCGCCAACCTTTGAAGGGAATAAAGAGACAGACTGTTATTCATCCATTGATAAAATGGGTATGGAGATTGTAAAAGGGATTATTGAAAGTAAGAAGTATCGTTTAGTAGTCAAGCTCCATCCATATACGGGGGTATTCTTGGAGAAATACCGCCGTATTTCGGGAGAGATGAAGCGTTATATTCGGGACCATGCGGAAGATGGACATTTATGGGTAGATCAATTGAAACCAGAGATTAGCTTGTACGACCTCTTTTTAGAAGCGGACGTAGTCATCAGCGATATATCGAGCGTGGCAATAGATTATTTAGTACTAAATCGTCCGATCATAGCAACGGATCCTTTTGCTATTGGAAGGGTGGAAGGTGAAGAAAAGTATCCATTTTGGAAGGGTTCATATGTTCTGGGTTTGGATGACGATGTGGTTGGGATGATAGACGATGCGATAGTGAAAGATCCCATGAGGAAGGAACGTGAGAATGTTGCGAAGTACTATCTGGGAGATAACGTCTTCGACTACAAAGGCATGGTTGATAATTTTATCAGAACCGTCGATGAAATTATTGAAAATCAACTGCTAAAAGAATAGTGTGATTATCAAAAAACTTCTCTCACGAAAACAAGATATTAATGTCTTCGTCAGTAAGATCGAGGTCTTTCCCTTTTTCATTTAGGAGTTTTTTCAGTTTTTCCTTTTTTGCCTGAATATCTTCTCTTGTATCCACAAGTATTTGATTTATCATGGTAGATGAAGTCCCCTGTGTGTATGGAAAATAGACGATCTTGACATCTACTTTCTTGAATTGGCCTTCAACCTTTTTCCATTTGTTGGAATTATACCAGTCATCTCCCACAAATAAGATACTAAACTTGAGCTTTTTCCAGGCTTCGAGCTTGTCCAGGGTGTTTTGGGCAACCACCACATCAACGTATTTGATGGATCGAACTATCTCGCAACGTTCAACAAAAGGTATAACTGCCCTTTTATTCTTGTAATCCATAAGGAGTTCATCGGTAGTAACGCCGACTATAAGTTTATCGCAAAGCAACTTGGCGTTTCTCAAGATGTTAAGATGGCCGATATGAAATAAATCGTAAACACCGGTAGTGTAGCCGACAATATTAAATTTATTTTCTTTCATGTTTTCCTTCATGTTTTAATATTTCCAACCATTTTTATTATTGATGTATTGCGATATTTTCCCAACCGTGTGGCGGTAAAAATTTCAGATACTCATTTTTTTTGTCAAAGAAATTCCTGGTTTCAAAATCTTCAGAT
>JAUWME010000173.1 GCA_030613285.1 Candidatus Zymogenus sp.
GTTGTCGGGGTTGTCAGGGTTGTCGGGGTTGATGGTTTTTTTGAGGGAGTTGGCGAATATTGGGTTGAGGAGTTGGAAATGTTAGAGAGGGTTGGTAGATTTGAGGGGTTGGGAATGGCTGATAAGGCTGTAGGTAGTTTAAGAAGGATTGGCGAATAGTGAGTTGTGGGACTGGTTGATTGGCGGGGGTGGGAATGTTAGAAAGGGTTGTTGAGGTTGTCTGGGTTGTCGGTATTGTCGGTATTTTTTGAGGGAGTTGGTGAATATTGGTTTAGGGGGTTGGGAATATTAGAGATGGTTGGGAAAAGGTGAAAGGGGGCTGTAACATATATTTCTAAATCGATTATAAGCGTATCAGGTAAATAATATTTGAATCGTAGCGGTCATTATGGATGAAGGAAGTGAAAAGAAGGGAAAAAAATGCGGCGCAGAAGTAGCACGAATATTGAAAATTCCATACAGAACACTCATGAGGTGGAGTGAAGAGGGCTTGATACAAGTAGATGGCGGTGGATACAGAGGGAAGGGAACTCTATGGACAGATAAAAACATCAGAGAAGCCTCGGTTATCTATGCGCTAAGGACGGCAAGACTGAGCCTTCAAAAAGTAAAAGATATAACTAATTATCTTATAAGCCTTGGGGAAAACCCGATGTCAAGTGGGGAATTTCTGGTGATTAAAAATATTGATGGAGAGCCAAGGGAGATTATTAAAATTGTAACTACAGGAGAAGCAGTCTCTCTACTTAAAGAGAATCGAGGCCAACTAATACTTCCCCTGTGGAAACCAGACGAAAATGAGAGATAAGGTTTTCATTTTTACCAAACAAAATGAAAGAGGAGGATATGATGAGAACAGATGCGGCGGAAATATTTGAAATCGATTTCGAAATGGAGGGTTTATTAGAACCCGAAATAGAAGAGATAACAAATATTAACGACTTTACAATCCTTGCCGAAAAGAAAGGGATTGAGGTTACCTTTGCAAAAGCAAAACATCACGGAGTTCTCGCAAGACAGAACGGTCATGCAGTCATGCTGATAGATAATAAACTAACTAAAGAGCAACAAACACTCGTTGGTTTTCATCTCTACTGCCGATATCTCCTAAACATTGAGGAGATATTCGCAATGAACCTACCTGACAACTACATTTTGTTGAAACTCTTTATTGATTTGCATGAAGGTAGAAATCGAAAAGTGAGATAACTTTAGGAAAGCTAAAAGACATTTTGGATAAAACAAGGCTACTTTATTTTGTGTACTTGAGACCTGAAAGTAGTTCAAAATGCTTTTAGAATAGAAATCCATTAAAAGGTAAAAAATCATGGAAAACGAAGAGTTAAGAAAAGTTGATCCGGCACTTCTCAATACCGTCAAAGAACAGGTGATGGAGGCAAAAAAACTCCTAAAAGAAACAGGTGACGAACTATCTCAGGATGAATTAATGGAGCTTCAGAAACATTGCAATCTATTTAAGTATTTTCCAGAGCTCAATGAGTTTATTACAAAATCAGGGATTGAAGAGCTGATTTATCACTTCCTAAATAGGGATAATCCAGTCGCTATGGTGCAGTAGTCAACTGTGGTGCTTTTTGCGAGTGATTTTTGTAATGGTTAGGTCTTGTTCAAAAATGGGGCAGGAAAAGTTTTGCTCTAATGTGTAAAACGAAAAATTCCACTGATGAAAAATGCGCTAACATTTAAGCCCCGACTTCGATCGGGGCTTTTTGTGATTGTCATAAAGCAGAGGATGAGTTAATCAGTTTTTACTTTTCTTGGTGGCAGAGGAAAGATAAGAGAAACCCTATTGCGATATTTCTCAAATTCCTCCCCAAAGTGTTCCAGAAGCCTCTTCTCTTCAATTTGCTTAAAATATAGGTAGGCGAGGAAAAGGAAGAAAAAGAAGAGGATAATCCCGGAAAAAGATCCAATAAAAATCGGAATTGAAAGGTAGGCCGTAAAGGCTCCAAAGGCCATGGGGTTTCTTGTGTAGCGGTAGGGGCCTGTGGTGACTAATTTTTTTGTTGTGGGACTTATTGTAACAAGTCGATGGTAGTTGAAAGGGCCGCCCTTTCCACGGAAGATAAGCAGTGTGTTGGCCCAGAACACAAAGAAGAGACCTACAGACAAGAAAAGGATTCCAAGTGGTGTTCTTATTGCGTCTGTTCCGAAAGTCTCAAAGCCAAGGAGTTTATCACAGAAAATATTGACGTGATAAATTGAAAAAGGAATTATGACGCCATTAAGGCCGAAACCAAGAACGAGCCCAAGTATGTGTCTTACTGTTTTCAAGATTAACCCATAAAATTTCTTTGAAATATACAACATATTGTTGAGATATTCAACAAAAAAATGTTTTACTTTGTTGTTAGAAATAGATTGAAAGAGATGGTAGTTTTGTATATAATAGCCAACTAACTTGCAACAAAGGTATCAAATTCGATGAGAATATTTATTGTAGATCCGCCCCAACAAGTCTTTAAATACTTTATGGGACACATTCCATCACCGGCAGTTACTCCCTTGGCAGCGTATATGGAGAGGGAAGGGCACGAGGTGGAAATCTTGGATGTGACCACTTTTGAAAAATGTTGGGATGACCTGGAAAAGAAGATTAGGGATGGAAAGCCTGACATTGTGGGGCTATCAAATAATTCCACAAATACTGTAAACAACGCATTTCACACCGCAACAATTGCAAAAATGATTGATCCCAAAATTGTCGTTGTTGGAGGTGGCGCCCACATGACCGCACTTTCCGAAGAGAGCCTAAAGGTAAATGGAGATATAGATTTTATTGTGAGAGGTGAGGGGGAGATAACATTTGCGGAGCTGGTGAAGGGACTGGAGGAGGGAAGTGAAGATTTCTCCAATATTAAGGGACTGGCATATATCGATAAAAGTAATGGTGGAAAGTTCGTCCAGACACCAGATAGGGATTTGATCGCAGATATAAACGATCTTCCGATGCCGGCGTACCATCTGCTACCTATGTTAAATGTAAAAAACCCCAAAAACTACGCAATGGCGTACAGGTTTCCAACCCTTGGGATGATACCCTATGAATCAATTATGATTTCAACAGCGAGGGGTTGTTACGGCAAATGCCGCTTCTGTTCTGAAACCGCTTTTTGGAAAAACACTTGGCGCGCAAGGAACACCAAAAATATGGTCGATGAGATGGAGCTGTTGTACAAGGAGTTTGGCAGAACAAATTTCTATTTTGTTGATAATGCATTTAATTGGGAGAGGGGGAGGATAGCAGATTTTGCAGAAGAGCTTGAAAGCCGACAATTGAAGGGAATAACTTTCTGGTACCAAACAAGGGTGGAGCTTTTTTTGAGAGACCTCGACCTTATTGAGAAGCTTAAAAAAGTTGGACTCTACCAAGTATCATTTGGTGTTGAGACTGCAAGCCAAGATATTGTAACTAAATGGGGTAAGACCCAAGATGTAGATAAAGTCATCAAGGCCATGAAGGCGGCAAAGGAGCACGATCTGGTTCTCCTGACCAACGTGATGTGGGGGCACAGGGAGGATACGCCAGAAAACTTAAGGGACACATATGAGATGACAAAAAAATATTCTGACATTTTCGCCTTGCAGATATTTACTCCAGTTCCGGGGACGGTTTATTATGAACAATACCTCAAAGATGATATGATCAAAGAATTTAATTGGGATCTTTGGGATATGTTCACGCCTGTGGTTGAGACGGATTCTGTTTCCCACGATCAAATGTTAAGAACCGTCGAGAAGATACAATCAAAGTTCCATCTCAGACCTAAGATTCTTTACAAAACATGGTTTTCAAAGAACCCCTTTATAAGACGAAATTACCAGACTACAATGGAGATTGTAAAAAGGACTGTTTCAAATACCCTCCACGAGGTGCAGAAGAACTACCGCCCATTTGAAGATTACATGGTAGAGAAGGGATATGAAATTGAGATGACGAAGAAAGGAACGTGTTTAGTTAAAAATAGGGATGAAAGTTCTTTGAGAGAGTCGATATAAATAGGCTATAAATTATTTACCTAAATAGAATTGAAAAATGAGAGTACTAATTGTTTCCGCTAACAGAGAGTTGGTTCCCGATCCAGTTTTTCCGCTGGGGGCGGCATATGTTGCATCCGCTGCAAAAAATTCCGGTAACGAAACGGCATTTCTGGATATGTGCTTTGCCGATGATGTTTCAGAAGCTATTAAGGATAAAGTTACATCCTTTAACCCGGACCTCGTTGGGTTGTCCATAAGAAACGTAGATAACGTTGCATACCCTTTTGTGTTTTCGTACACAGAAAGTCACAAGGAGATTGTAGATGAAATTCGTAAAGTGTATTCTGGCCCGATGGTACTGGGGGGGCCGGCTTTTGCGTTGATGCCAGAGGAGTTTCTCGATGTTACGGGAGTTGAAATGGGTATCGTTGGTGAAGGGGAAGAAGCTATTGTTCGACTTATTGATGCCCTCACGAATGGGGAGAGCTTGGATGGTGTTCCGGGGCTGATAAGGAGGATTGATGGGAAGACAGTGCTGCAAAACAAACTTGAAACTATTTGGAGCATCGATAAAATAGTCGTCCCAGAAAGAGACCTGATTGACACAGCAGGCTACCACAAGTGGGGCGGGATGGTGGGGATTCAGACAAAGCGGGGATGCCCATTAAAATGCGTATATTGTACATATCCCATTGTTGAGGGTAAGAATATCAGGTTAAGAGACCCTATGGCAGTGGTCGATGAGATTGAAATGACATCTAAAGAATATAATGTCAACACATTTTTTATTGTGGACAATGTATTTAATAATCCCCCGGAGCATGCCATTGCCATTGCAGAAGAGATAAAGAGGAGAAAACTGCAACTGAGGTTTTCGGCATACCTTAATCCTGCTTTCGTAACAGAAAAACTAATTGGATCATTGTTCGATGCGGGTTTTACGGGTATCGATTATGGTGTGGACTCTCTTACAGACAACGTTTTGAAGAAGCTGGGAAAAAACTTTACAGCAAAGGATGTTACTAATGCCATTGAGATTACAAAGAAAATAGGAATTGAATGTTGCTTGAGTATGATCTTTGGTGGCCCCGGTGAAACTATGGACTCGTTAAAAGAGAATGTTGATATTATTGATTATGCAAATCCCACAGCAGTGTTGGCAATTGTTGGGATTCGCATATATCCAGAGACTAATATTGTTGAGATTGCGAGGAAGGATGGCGTGATAACAGATAATGAAATTGGTCTGAATCCAATATTTTATATTTCACCCGAAGTGATTGATGAGATAGTTGGTTTTATTACGGAGGCATCATTGGGGCACAGCAATTGGCTCTTTCCGGGACACATGATCATGGCGGGTCAGCAGCTTACTCCAGATCAAAAGCCAGAAAGGTATGATCAAGGTCCGATCGCCAGATTTAGAAAAAAGGGTATCAAGGGAAATCTTTGGGAGATGTTTGGCGCATTTCAGAAGGTACCTCGAACATAAGTATTTCTCGTCTGGCCCTATCTTCCATTTCTAATAAATAGGTTTAATGTAGAGAAGTTTAAAAATATGAATATTGTTTTTGTATCATCCATATTCACTCCCGAATCGGGAGGGCCCGCAACTTATGTAAGTAGATTGTCTCACGACTTCGATGAGAAAGGGCATAATGTTAAAGTTATTGCCCTATCAGAAATAAAGGTGGATAAAAATGACCCTTCATATATCATAAGGGTATCAAAAAAAGGTTCAAAATTTACAAGGCCACTCAAACTA
>JAUWME010000195.1 GCA_030613285.1 Candidatus Zymogenus sp.
TTTTTCATCCTGGGGATTACCTCGTTGCAGCCATAGACCATTCCCCAGAAGTTTATATCCACCACCTTCTTAAACTGCTCCATGGGAAATTCACCCACGGCCCCCCCGGCACCAATCCCGGCGTTGTTTATCATAAGATCACCCCCGCCCCATTTATCTACGGCAAAATCAATCATTTTTTTGACATCCTTTTCAGACGTAACGTCGCACTGGATAACTTCGCCGTCGCCACCTTCCTCCTTGATGAGCTCAAGGGTCTCTTCTCTTCCCTCCTTGTCGATATCAGCCAACAGTACTTTGTAACCCTCTCTCATAAATGCAAGGGAAAGCGCCCTGCCAAAACCCGATGCTGCGCCTGTAACTACCGCTCTTTTCATATCTGCGGAACCCATAAATAATCCTTTTTGTTATTAAACTATAAAGTCAAACAGCATCATTTTATTATTACTTGGTAGGTACAGTGAGGCTCATTCATGGCCATGCAGCCTGTCTCTTTTGTCTCAACCTCGCTCTTTGGCAACTGCGATGCAACAAGCTCGTGGACAAAACCAACCACCACATGACAGATGGGTTCTTCACTCTTTCTGTTAAAGCAGTAAGATGCATTCTTACTTTTGTAATAGACAATTTCACCATCTCTATCTATCCATGCTTTGGTATTCATTTGACTGGATACAGCGGCGGCAACAAGTTGTAAAATTGTTTCAGCTTTTTCAGCACCTGACTTTCCTTCAACAGAACACAATAAAGTCTTAAACAGATCAGGATTTTCAGAGATTGACCATTTTGCTATCATCCTTCCAGCTCGAAATAGCACTGCTTTAGCACCACGCTTTCCAAAGATATCTTCAATGGCCATTGCTAACTTCGTAACATCAGATGTTTTCACATTCCTAATCTCAAGATTATCAGGTGGAATATTATTGGTTTATTTTTTAAGACCAGAGAAATTTAGAAGTGTTTTGAGACCGTTATCTCCCGTAACTTCCTTGATTCCTAAGAGTATAACCCTAAAAGCTTTGTTGGCTATTAGCCTATCCTCCATAATAATCTCCTCTTAAAAACAACTACAAAAGATACTAATAATTCTATGTATTAAAGTATCATTTTGCCAATGTCTTTACAAGGACCTTTGCGCCTTCGATGATATCCTCAATTACCTCCTTAGAGCTTCTAAGCTCGTTTATCAAACCGCCGATCTGGCCGGAATATACGGTGCCCTCATCGCAGTCTCCATCAACAGCGGCCTTTCTGGAACGACCCTCCCCTATCATCTCAAGTAACTCTTCTGTTGTAATACCACCCTTTTCTGCCTTCAAGATTTTCTCAGAAAGGGCGTTTTTTATACACCGCGTTGGGCCCAACGTCCTTGCAGTGATGATTGTACTATTATCGGTAGCTTTTAGTATCGCATCTTTGAAGTTTTTGTGGGCCTTGGCCTCAAAGGTGGCAACAAACCTCGTCCCCATCTGTACCCCTTCGGCGCCCAGGGCCAACGCTGCCACAAACCCTCGTGAATCTGCAATTCCCCCCGCCGCAATTACTGGGATGTCCACCTTATCCACCACCTGTGGAACCAAGGCCATTGTGGTTATCTCATCAAAGCCGTTGTGCCCTCCTGCCTCTACTCCTTCTGACACCAAGGCGTCCACCCCAGCACCGGCACCCTTCATTGCAAGTTTCACATTTGGCGAAACGTGGATTACCTTCAGCCCCGCATCCTTTATCTTTTTGGTAAACTTTTTGGGATTTCCAGCGGAGGTGGCAATTACGTTTGCCCCACCATCAATTGAAATATCTATCAATTCTTCGGCATCCGGCCTTAACAGGGGGATATTTACACAGAAGGGTTTTTTCGTCTTCTCCTTTACCAAACTTATCTCTTGCCGAAGTTCATCTGTCATCATGCTCCCCCCGGCAAGTGTTCCCAACCCACCTGCCTCTGAGACGGCTGCGGCCAGCTCATTTGAACAAATCTACACCATCCCTCCCAGTATTATTGGATATTCTATCTCAAGGATATCGCAAATCCTTGTATTAAACATAACGATCTCCAACTTTACAAAATTTGTTCACAGTAATCTTATTGCGCTTTCAATCAACGTTCAATCCAACAATATCCTTGGCGCTCTTCTTATACATCTCCAGGGGCGCCTCCATCAAGATCATCATTTTCTGAGCGGCAAATGAACCCTCGGCGTGGATTGTGCAGACCTCATGCCATCCCGCAAAATCACTGGCAACTATATGGTGGAGCGTACTCATCAGCTTCAACCTCTCCTCTGCTGTGTAGTTGCCTGCCCCGCCGAGATATTTCTCAAGATATGGTTTAAGCTCAGGATTTTCCCAATCCTTGTAGGTGGGTTGAGTAACCACGATGCCGCCTGCGATGTCTTGAATGTCTCTTATAAACTCGTGAAAGTTTGAGGCAAAATGGAGCTTTGCCAAGTTGGCTGTAAGACGATTGGGGATGTATAAACCAGTCCCCCCAAAATCCTCCGGACTTGCCCCCGCCGCCAGCGCCAACGATTTTGTTGTCTCGGTATATTTTACCATGTTGATTATTTTATCCCTGACGTGGGATTTGTTCTGAATACCATTTGCTTCTGAAGCCAATATCCCAAGACCCGTCATATATTCCAATATCGGCATCTTGTATGTCACGGCGGTGTATCTGTGATAGGCGGCAAAGGCATAGGCAACATGCTGAGCAAATTTCCACTCCCGAAGAAGAAAGACCCTCTCCTTGGGAACCCTCACGTTGTCAAATATCACCAGCGCCTCAACGTGACCGCGTCTCGGTTTTCCCGTTGGGAAATGGTTCTTATCCTCATACCGAAAGCTGGGACGACAAATCTGGGTAATCCCCGGTGTATTTATGGGAGTTGCAAAGGCGACTGCATAGTCTTTGTCGGCTTCGCTCATGTTTTGTGTTGGAATGACGAGGATTTCATCAACATAGGCAGATGCCGTGATGTGGGCCTTTGCGCCGCTCACCACAATCTCACTATCTGTTTCGTCCACAACCCTCAAAAAATAATCAGGGCTCGACTGCTGACTTGGCGACTTTGACCTGTCGCCCTTTACGTCGGTTACCGCACCGGCAATAGACAAATCGTTTCTTGCGCAATATTTTCGATAATCGTCAATCCTCCCCTCATACTCCAAGTTGCCCATGAGCCTTGCGGAAACTTTCAGGCCATTCATAATATCAGTGCCCACATCTTTTACAAAAGGGATTGCGCCATCAGCGTAGTAGCAGGCCGCCTTTATAAGCTCATGCCTCTTTTTTACCGCCTCGGGATAGTCAGGAATTTCAAAGTAACTGCTTATCTCCTCCCCAGTTTCTGGATCCTTCATGACCGCCATGTCTCGCATCTTTGGGTCATGACCCATGAGATAGTCGTGGGCTCCAGTTTCCACACCTACTTTTATGTATGGATCTTCGGTAACATCAGGAACCTGCTCTCCCATTATAAAAACCCTTCTACCGTCCCTCAATCCTTTTTTGTACTCTTCGGCTGTCTTCAGTGCCATTTTATTCTCCTATTTTAAAAAGTCTATTCCAAAAAGTTTAAAATTCTGTCATTGCCTGCTTGACAAAGGAATCCATACTATTCTGTAATTCTCAGCTTGACTGGGAATCCAGTACAATATTTTTCTGGACTCCAGCTTTCCAAGGGAATGGCAGAGGAATCTTTTGAATAATGTCAAGTCACATTTTTGTAAAAAGGTGGATCGACTCATGTCAGGGGTTTCATCATCTCTCTCAGCTTAGCCATGAAGGTGATGTCGCCTTCAATTTTCAATTTCCCCGTCATCACTGCGGTGGCGCCATCGAGCTTTCCAGTCACAATGTCGTGGTAGTCTCTATCTTTAGAGATGAGGTAAACCGTAGGATCCATTAGTAGCCCTTCTGTTAGGGTCATCTTCTTATCCTTGATGGTGATAGTCCACTTTCCCCCACCCTTACCGGTAATGTTGTAGCTGATTGTGGCGTCTGTTCCCTCCGCTTTTTCAGGAATAAGCCTTGCTGGCATCTCCTCAAAGAAATGACCAACGGGGACCGGCTCTGCCGTCTCCTCCTCCTCTAACTCTATGACAAGCTCCTTTTTTAATATTTTACCAACAGCGCTGGTGGGAAGCCCTTCCCGAAAAATGATGTATTCTGGGACTTTATAGGTGGCCATATTCTTTTTGCAGAATTCCCTTATCTCCTCTTCCGTTGCTTCCTCGCCTCTTTTTATGACAATGCACGCCTTGGCCACTTGGCCATATTTCTTGTCCGGCTCCGCAATAACCGCCACTTCTTTTACCTTCGGGTGAGTATAAATCGCTGCCTCAAGCTCCTTGGGATAGATATTAACTCCCCCCCGGATAATCATCTCCTTTTTTCTGTCCACTATAAAGAAAAACCCGTCATCGTCCACATAACCCACATCACCGGAATGGAGCCAACCACCCTTTAGGGCCTCTGCTGTGGCATCAGGTTGATTCAAGTATCCTTTCATCAAGGTTTTTCCTTTGATAACAATCTCCCCGGTTTCTCCCGGAGCAAGCTCATTGTCATCATCATCGAATATCTTTACCTCAATGCCGGGAAATGGAAGACCGATGGAGCCGACCTTTCTTTTATCCATGAGATTTGCTGTGATACCACCGGTGTTCTCTGTAGCGCCGTATGCCTCAAGAATGGGGACGTCAAACCTCTCCTCACACTCCTTTAGCTGCTCCGGTGGGATGGGGGCAGCGCCTGATATTCCAAACCTTAGTGTGCTGGTATCTACAGTGTCCGCCTCTGGGATATTCAGCAGAATATTCCACATGGTAGGAACGATGTAAAAACCATTGATCTTGTATTTTTCTACGCACTCCCAAAACTCGGTGGCCGAAAAATTCCTCCTGAGAACCAAAGTTGCGCCCTTGTACATACATGGGATTGCAAGATCTCCAAGCCCCCCCATATGAAAGAGCGGCAGCACAGCGAGAACCATATCGCCCTGTCCCACCGGGATATTTTCTGTCTTTATCTTAGACCCAAAAAGAAACCCCTCGTGAGTAATCATCACACCCTTGGGCTTTCCGGTTGTGCCAGATGTGTAGATTATGAGAGCCGTGTCGTCACCTGCAATCGGTTCCTCCAATGTTAATCCTGCGGGGTATTTCTCGATTATATTAGGCAGGTATTCGTGGTCGTAGTCAAGCTCCATTGGTGTGGGAGAATTTATAATGATGTTTTTTACAGATGGTATATTATCTTTAATGACAGAAACTATGTGGGCATATTCAGGGTCAACCACAAGAACCACGGGCTTTGAGTCTGCGACCAAAAACTCCAC
>JAUWME010000301.1 GCA_030613285.1 Candidatus Zymogenus sp.
CATGGCCTACGGTGAATTTCTGCCGGTGGTAACTACCTTTGCCAACTACGAGTGGAAGGGCGACGACATCAAGATAATCTCCACCGATGACAGAGACTGGGATTTTACCGCCGGTGTGATGGTTACCGTTCCCCTCTTTGATCTTTTCCTTGCGGCGGCAAAGCTTAAGCAGGCAAACGCCACTTACGAGATGGCAAGGGTTTCACTCCTTGACACCAGAAACAAGGTCAAGCTCGATGTAAAGGGCGCCTACTACGACCTGATGGAGGCAAAAGAAGTTCTGGAATCCCAAAAGCTGAACATCAAGGCGGCCGAGGAAAGTTTGAGGATTGCCGAAGTTCGCTACGACAACGGGATAAGCACACTTCTGGAGCTTCAGGACACACGCCTTGCCCTGACGGTGGCAAAGCTGAATTACATCCAGGCCCTTTACAACTACGAAGAATCTTACGCAAGGCTGAGAAAACTTGTGGGGCTGGAGACTGTTATCGTTGAAGATAAATAGTCTTTTCTGAGGGGCCTGGCAAGGGTTTGGTTATTTTTTGGTACTATCAATTTTATTGTGTAAATGCCCAATTTCAGTTCTTTTTGATGTAGGGTATGTAAATGCCCAATTTCAGTTCTTTTTGATGTAGGGTATGTAAATGCCCAATTTTAGTTCTTTTTGATCTAGGGTATGTAAATTTCATATTTTACATTTCAACAAAATTGATGTTAAAAGGTCTTCGCAAAACATCGCTCAGAGTTACTGCTACTCCTACTACTATTAGCTATTGTTTCTAATTGCCTTTTAAATAAATATTGCAAATAGTTTTTCAACTTATCTTTTGTTTGAATAAATTTTGTGGAGTAAAATAATGGTTATCAACGAACTATTTAAAAAGCAGAAAAAAGAAAAACCAGATTTCGTAGCAGTGTCATTTTACGACAGGGATATAACCTACAGTCAGTACGATAGAGAGTCCGACCTCTTTGCTATGGGATTAATAAACCGTGGTATCCAAAAGGGAGATCGGGTTGGCATTTATGTTCCCAACTGGCCCGAATTTCTCTTCACTTACATGGGAGCCGCAAAGATTGGTGCCATCGCGGTTCCAATAAGCTGGCGATTTACTTCCCATGAAATTAAATTCGTCATCGAAGATTCCGGAATCTCCCTTTTGGTTATGGCCGATGAGTTTACCGGGATTAACCTGAAGGACAACCTTAAATCTATAAGAGATGAACTGACAACTCTAAAAGATGTTGTAATGGTATCGGCTGACATTGAGGATCCTTCCATGATACCCTATTCGGAATTTTTGAAGGAACCGGACATTGCCCTTGATGAAGCAAAATCGCTTGTATCACCTGAAGACACACTCCTCTTCATATACACATCTGGCACCACGGGTGTTCCCAAGGCGGCCATGCTCACCCACAAAAATGTAATTACTTATACTGACAGCGAGACCAAAGCCACCAACTTCACTGGGGATGACTCCATCCTTCTGGACATTCCCCTAAACCACGTTGGGGCCTCGGTCATGGGGGTTATCAGTTGCTTGAACAAGGGAGCCACCCTTGTTATGGTTGACAGGTTTGACCCGGAAGAGACCTTGCGAATTATTCAGGATAAGAAGATCACCGTCATGGGGCAGGTGCCCGCGCAATATTCCATGCAGCTTTTAAATCCAAACATCGACAAATATGACCTAAGCTCTATAAAAACAGCTATCGTTTCGAGCCAGCCCTGCTCTTCAAAGCTCCTTGTCGAGATGAAAAAGAAGCTGGGTATCTTTCCACAAAATGCCTATGGCCTTACCGAAGCCACCGGCACATTCACATTCACTCGCCCCGAAGACACAGAGGAAAAGCTGAAACACACCGTCGGGCTTCCCATCGAGGGGGCTGAACTGGCAATCATGGACAGCGAAAACAACATACTCCCAAATGGAGAGGTTGGAGAGATTGTCGTCCGGGGTGAACTTGTAATGAAAGGATATTGGAACAGGCCTGAGGAAAACGCCATCGTTTTTGACGACAGAGGATATCTCCACACGGGTGATATGGGAAAAATCGATGATAGTGGCTATCTTGTCATATCTGGTAGGAAAAAGGAGATGTATATCAGGGGCGGGGAAAACGTGTATCCACCAGAGGTTGAAGAGGCAATATCCAAACACCCCGATGTATTTATGGTTGCCGTGGTTGGCCGCCCAGACCCAATCATGGGAGAAGTCGGAAGGGCATACATTGCTCTAAACCCTGATTCAAACACAAGTGAGGAGGACTTTAAAGAATTTCTTAAACAAAGACTTGCAAACTACAAGATACCCAAGGATTTTATAATCAGGCCATACTTGCCACTGACCCCACTCGGTAAAGTAAAAAAGCTCGACTTGTATAAAGAGGTGGAGCAAGAATTCAAGGATGTTTAGAAATACAAATATAAAAGATGTTGCCCCTGTGCGCAGCTTCCCTCGTGGAAAAGAGAGTTTCTCACAAACCCCATCAGTAACTGTGTGGCGTCACGCAAAATGCCGTTATTAGGGAACATCAATTGAAACCTTTTCAACGATTGCCACTTCAAATTAATTCATGCTTTTATCTAACAATTCATCATCATGCTTTGATGATAATGGAATACTTAGCACAACCTTCACTCCCTCCCCCTGGGAACTCTTTAATTCGAGTGTACCATCGTGCTTTTTCATAATAGCCCTGGATATAAAAAGCCCCAACGCCACTTTATTGCTGTCTCCCATAAAAGACGGGTCCTGGATTTGCTCGAGTGTTTTTTTATCTATTCCATCGCCCGGATTGGAGATAATAAGTTGAACTACTGGACCCCTCTTTCTTGTAGAAATAGTTATTTTTCCGCCGCTGCTCATAGCGTCCTCGGCATTGTTTACAATATGAAGCATGGATTGTCTAATCATCTCTGGATAGACAAAAACCGTAGGCAGTTTTCTACTCAACGATGTATTCACGACTATATTTTTTTCTCTGAGCCTTGATTCCACAATGAAAATAAATTCTGTTACTATTACATTCAGGTCAACAATCTTTCTTCTTCCCTGATTCTGTAAATAGAATATACGGACTTTCTCCATAAATTGCTGCATATTCAATAATTCGTCCACTATTGCTTTTAGTGTATTTCTTTTCTCTGGTTCCTCTTCAAGCTTGGCCTTTAGAATATTTAGGGTGTTTTTTATTCCCAAAAGTGGTTTCTTAATCTCACTAATAAGACTTGCAGTCATCCTTCCCGTAGCAACAATACCTTCTCTTGAAATCAGCTCCTTAGTAAGTGTATCTTTTTTTGTTATGTCTTGGATAACTATGGCTGTTTCGTGAGAATCTCCATGTCCGCTGGTAAGCAAAAAACCTATTACCAACAATTTCAGCTTTTTTCCGCTCCTTGTCTTTGAAGAAAAATTGATTGAGTGAACCCCCGTTTTTTCAAGCTTCACAAAAAAAGGAATAAATATTTTCCTATTCATCTTCTGCATTACATCAAGGGAGGGCTTCCCCAAAAGCTCATCTAATTTATAGTCTATGATCTTCACAAATGCTGAATTTGCCGTTATAATATTTCTCTTATCATCGAGTATCGCAATGCCCAAAGGGGAATGCTCTAATATCTTTTCAAACTTCTCCCGAGTTCTCTCAAGCTCTTTCTCTTTCTCCTTATCTCTCTTGTTAAATAGATTGTTCAATTCCGAAATGTTTTTCTCAAGGTTGATCTTGTCAGTAACCTCTTTGTAATGAAAAATCGCACTATTAATATTCCCATTTTGGTAAGGATAAGTAGTAACTTCAAAGATCAATTCCTGTCCTTTAATAGACTTTTTCATCCTGTCACAGAGCGATCTTTCATTATTATCAACACTAAAATAGCACGGCTCACACGGTTTTCTTTTCCCCATAAGATGCTTATAACACTCTTTGCCCAGGGCATCTTTGATGTCCAATCCAATTAAATCTGCCATGGCCACATTCAGGCGCTTGAATGTAAAATTTTCATCTATAATGCAAATAGGATCATTAATGGAATCAAAAATCACCAGGAGCTCCTCCTG
>JAUWME010000058.1 GCA_030613285.1 Candidatus Zymogenus sp.
CACACGACTGGGGGAAATGCCCGCAGGTAAAACCATTCTTAACGTTGTCACTCTTGTAATTGTTCAGAAACTCCTCGTAGGCTGGGCCAAATATTCCGGGTTGGACGCGGCACGTAAAGCTTACATCATCGACCTCCAAAACCTTGTTCATGTGCTTGGTAACGTCAAGGCTTATCCCGCCCTTCATTGGCACTGTGCCGTAAGTTACAGACGACCTGCCGGCAAAGGGCGTGATGGGAATCTTCTTCTCATTACAAAACTTCACCAGCTTGACCACATCCTCCTCCCCCCTGGGGTAAACCACCACGTCCGGGGGATAGGGAATCTCCCCTTTCCTCAAATTCATGACATCCCGATAGGCTGCGCTTACCGCATGGTACGCCCTTGTATAATCGTCGGTGTCAACATTGTCCTTTCCCACAATCCGCTCAATCTTTTTGATGTCAGCTTCCTTAATCTTTGGCTTCTTCAGCGGTTTTATATCCGCAAGACCCGGAAGATGCGGGTTATTAAAATCTTCATCGGTAAAACCAAAGTTCTCCCTTACGTAGTCCAAGAGCTTCTCACTGGGGTGATGAAACCCGTCTTTTGCGCCCCACTTTGCTATGGAGCGGTAAGATTTTTCAGAAAATTTTTCAATCCACACAGTAGGCCTCCTTTTTATTTGATATTTCATTGATATTTCATTGAAATTTCATTGAAATTCAAATTCTAATTGTAGTTATTTTGATAAAATAATTTCTACTACCTCAGAAAACCCCTCACCGCTTTGGCTTTCGGTAATAAACTTCGGGGGGTCTTTTATATCATCGAGGAAGTTTTTGATATTTGCCACACCGACACTGCTGGGAAAATAGCGAAACATCGGCTCATCGTTGGGAGAATCCCCGACAAAAACAAATTTGTCCTTCATTTCATCAAGGTCAACCTTTAAAACTTCGCTTGCAAAAATCTTTGTCATCGTCAGCTTGTCGTAGTCGCCAAACCAGCCGTTGACGTGAATGGAACTGACCTTGTACGTAACACCGTTTTCCTTGAATATCTCACAAATCTTATCGATCTCCTCTTTTTCAAGTCTTGGAACGTCTTCGGTAAAATCGATTGCCACATCAAAAAGGCGAAACGACTGGTCAGATGCGTACGCCGTCCCCGGAACTTCTTTTAATATTTTGTCGCCGATTGATTTCAGCCTTTCTCTTTTTTCTTCAATTTCATCAGGCTCGATGAAAAACCTCCTAATGAGCTTTCCCCGTTTCTCATCAAGGTGAAAATAGAACGCCCCGTTTTCTCCCACCACTCCTGTAACTGGCCACATCCTGGCGATATGATCGCACCAACCGGCGGGCCTCCCGGTGATGGGTACTACAAAATAGCCGGCGTTATGAAGCGCCCAGAGGGATGAAAATGACACCTCTGGCATTTTCCCTTCGGTGGTGAAGGTATCGTCGATGTCAAAAAACACCCCCGACAGACCTTTTAATACTTCCGGCTCTATTTCACTAATAGCTTTCACAAGTCATCACCAAAAGAATTTGCAATAAACAATTCAGTGCGAAGGTTAAGTCCAAAGGAAACCACAATCAATGCAACATTGACCCAACTCACTCAATCCTTAACAATCTAAACTAAAACAAGAGGAGTCCGGCGGCACCCATTCCCAAAGCAGCTGCAATTACAGCAATTAGTCCAAGCGCCAAAAACTGAGCTATCGCCTGAAGTATCCAAGTTAGTAAGGCCTTGCCCCACGTGGTTTTGAAAAAACTCTTTATAATCCAAAGTGTAATGAGTGTCCCGATGATCCAACCCAAAACTGCTCCAATACCAAAGAGGAACGAACCGAGCCCTGTGGCCGCCCAGACGAGAAAGCTGGAAATGAGCGCCACCTTAAAAGACTTCCAGAGCGTGGCACCTTTAATGCCGGCAAATTTCGCACCTATCCATATAAAGAGCGCCGAAACAAGCGTCATGGCAACAATGCTGCCAACAACAAAAAGAATCAGTGCAAATCCTACGAGTTCCATATCTACCTCCTAAATTTTAAAAGATTCAATGTTTCCATCAAAAAACCATCTACCTATAATAACCGTTAGTAAAAAACAAGTCAATCCTTATCAAGCTAAGTCAATCCGAATAGGTTTTGTACAGCAGGTAATCAACACTAACAAAAAGTATAATTATTCCGAATAGCAGCAGCACCGCTATCACCTGAAATGCCCCAGCCAAAAAAGCCTGGCGCCATGTGGTTTTAAAATATTTCTTTATAGTAATAATTGTAATAGGTACCCCTACGATAAAACCAAAAACTAATCCAAGATCAAAGAACCCACCAATCACCATGGCCACCCAGAAAAAAAAGCTGGAAACAAGTTCCACCATAAAGGATTTGTAAAATGTGGCACCTTCAATCTCTGCAAAATTCGCATATATCCAGAGAAAAGGTGCCAAAACAAGTGCCACAATGCAGCAGTTAATAAAAAGATCCAGTAGTGATATGACAAGTACCAGTACAAAACTTATGGGTTCCATACCTACCCTTTAATTATCAAAAAGATACAATGTTTCCATCCCAAAAAACATCTCCCAATAACAATATAAACTATCTTAAACCATTTAATACCACAAAACTACAAAAAAATTCATTTCCTTAAGGAATCACAACCAAGGCATTAGAATTCGTATCATTTAAACCCAAGGCCATTATCTCCCATCTGGATTCTGGACACAGCCTGACCTTAATCTCCACGGTTTTATCTTCACCGACGCCACTACTTACAATCTCGGAAACGCATCCGGGAATCGTCCCCGAAGCCAAAAAGTTCAAAGTCATCGGCAACATAAAAACATCGTCACCTAAAGCGATGTCTCTTTTCGTATCACCTTCTACATCAATATTTGCATCAATATTCCCCACAAAAAAAATTTCTCCCTCCTTGGCAATTTCCACAACGCTATCTCCCTTGAGGAGATATCCACCCTCCCAGACAAAACAGTTGACAATAAACCCCGTCTCTGGCGAGAGAACAAAGACAGAGCCATATTCCCCCTCTGCCCTCAAAATCTCCCCCTCTACCTTTTCCATTTCTTTCAATATTTTTGCGATGTCTCTCTTGACCCTTTCGTTTAGGGTCACCGCAAAATTATACTCTTCTCTGGTGCGGTGAACCTCCTTTTTGGCAATGGCCCCTGCATCAAAAAGTCTCTTACTATTTAAAAATCTCCCCCTTGAATATCTGATCTGCTTTTCAGATTTCTCAAGTTTATTCTTTGTTTTTTTCATCTGCTTGTGAAGCACATCAAGCCTCTCACGACCTTTTTTGAGCTTCCCCTCTATATCCTCAAGGCCGATCTTCAAAATCAGCTCCCCCTTCACAACCTTATCACCCATCCCCTTCTCAATCCTCTTCACCTCCCCCGATGCCCCCGCCGTAACAAGGATTGTATCTGCATGAATTTTCCCCTTTATAACGACTATCTCCCCAAGTGGGCAGCCGACAAACAAAATCAATACGCTTGTGAGAAAAATAGAAATAGTAAATTTTTTGAGGTTACCCACAAATTTCATCCTTCCAGTTGCCTCAAAGGTGGTTTGAAAGATAATTAAAAAAGGGGCCCGACCACCGCCGAACCCCTTTTTAGCAGCTTCATAGTTCTTGTGCACCATTTACATTACTGAGATGTCTCAATCGTGCCAAAATCATTTGAACACTTAATCATTGTTGGAAAACTTACGTCTCGCAAATCCGGCGCAAGCCATCTTTACATCTAATTTTTTCCTTTCTCCATCTTCTCCAATTCCTTGGCGCGAAGTTCTTTTCTAAGCACCTTTCCAACAGCGCTCATGGGTAGAGAATCCGCAAATTCTATAACCTTCGGCACTTTGTATTTGGCAAGTTTCTTTTTGCAATATTCTATCATTTCTTCTTCTGTGGCCGTTTCCCCAGGCTTCAGTACAACAAAGGCCTTGACGGATTCGCCCCGGTAATCGTGGGGGACTCCGATGGTACAGGCTTCGGCAACCTTTGGGTTTGCAAAGAGGACTTCGTCTATGTCCCTGGGATAGATATTGTAACCGCCGGCAATTATCATGTCTTTTTTTCTATCAACGATGTAGAAATATCCCTCATCATCCATCTTTCCGATGTCGCCCGTATAGAGCCAGCCGTTTTTGATTGTGGCTTTTGTCTCTTCTGGCTTTTTGTAATATCCCTGAGTAACCTGTGGGCCTTTAATTAACACTTCGCCGGGTTCCCCGACCGGCATCTCTTTTTTGCCGGTGTCAAGATCAACAATCTTAAACTCTGTGTCAGAGAGCGGAAGGCCGATGCTTCCAACCTTCGTCTTTCCGCCAAAGGGGTTAATACTTGCGGCAGGGGTGGTCTCCGAAAGACCGTATGCCTCGCAAATCTGGGAGCCGGAGGCTTCCTCAAACTCCCTAATAGTATCTACAGCAAGAGGGGCAGCCCCGGAGAAGCATCCCTTGAGAGAGCTCATATCAAATTTCTTAAAATCGGGGTGTCTTAACATCCCCACATACATAGTCGGGACAGCCGCAAGAAAAGTCGGCTTGTATGTGTCAATCGCCTCCAAAAGTGCGGGCGGCTCCGGCCTTGGAATCAGGATGATGCTCCAGCCGTTCCACATCGAAAAGTTCATCACTGCTGTCATACCAAACGAGTGAAAGAATGGGAGCGCCCCGGTCTGGATCTCCTCGCCCTTTTTGAAAGTATGAAACCACGCGCAAATCTGCTGGACATTTTTGCTGAGATTTCCGTGGGTCAGCATAACGCCCTTAGAAACGCCGGTGGTGCCACCTGTGTATTGGAATGCACCGAGGTCTTTGAAATCTAATTTGACCTTTTTGGGATTTGGCTCGTTCTTTTTAATGAGATCAAGAAACTCGTAAACCCCATCGGCCTTATCGATTTTTTTGAACATCGTCTTTTTGACGAACGGGAAAAGCTGC
Organism: Candidatus Zymogenus sp.; assembly: GCA_030613285.1. Classification (GTDB taxonomy): domain Bacteria; phylum Desulfobacterota; class Zymogenia; order Zymogenales; family Zymogenaceae; genus Zymogenus. Next base: position 4,964 of record JAUWME010000058.1, read on the forward strand.
TTTTTGGGGAAAGGGAGATAATCGTTTATGTGGCAAATGATTATTTCCTTTACCTTGGTTTTGGGCCTTAATGCGATCATCCTCGGGGCCAAGAGGTCAAGCGTAACGAGGAATTCGGACTCCGAGTCGTTTAGCTGGTGCTCCAGTTCGGTATCCGTGTAAAGTGGATTATTGAGCACCATCGATGCCCCAGCAGCCAAGGCACCGTAGTAAGCGATAACCATCTGAGGGATATTGGGCAGCAGTGTCGCAACTCTGCTCCCTTTTTTTACTCCCATCTTCTGGAGAGCCGTTGCAAACCTGTTTACCAGATCTCCCAGCTCTTTATAGTTTATCACTTTTCCCATAAAAATAAGGGCCGGATTATCAGGAAACTCCTTTACAGTTCGTGCAAACGCCTCTGGCAGAGTCGTCGTCTCATAATCAACATTCGCAACAACACCCTCGGCATAACTTTTTAGCCAAGGCAATTTTCCGGATTTACTTGTGCTTTTCTTAGTTGTCTTCGCCATCTTTTCCTCCTCAATACATATAATATATTTAGTTTACTTTGAGCAAATTCTGATTAAATATAACACTAAAAGCATTTTTTTCCAAACATATATTTCAAATAATTTCAAAAATATTTACTTTTTATTTCTGTTGAAGTTTCGTCTCCATCCTCAAAATAAATTCTAACTCTCTTTTACTAAACACAACGAATGAGTAATTAGATATCTGCTTTTTCCTTTACGGATGGAGAAACATTTGGTAGAATCACTCAAGAATATTTTAGAGGTAAAAGACTATGCCGCAAGCTGAAAGAAACGGTGTCAAGATTGATTTTGAAGTTGTCGGCTCGGGGCCAGAGGTTGTCCTCATCAACGGAATGGGGAGAGATAGAAACAGTTGGGTTATGCAAAAACACGCTTTGTCTGAAAAATGCAAGTTGCTCCTTTACGACCACCGCGGGTGCGGAAAGAGCGACCGCCCTGACGATGGATATAACATCCCGGATTTAGTGGAGGACCTAAAAGCTGTAATTGATGCTGCCGGATTCGATAAACCCGCCCTCATGGGTTTATCCATGGGCGGAATGATCGCCCAATACTTCGCCGTAACATATCCTGATATGGTAAAAAGTCTGGTGCTTATCTCAACGGCGGCGGGAAAAACCGGCCTCAGAAATCTCACAGAGGTGTTTGAAGAATATGTTAATAATATGCCGAATTTAACACCCGAAGAGAGCATAAGAAACGGTCTAAAACTCATCTTAACACCGGAATTCATCGAAAACAACCAAGAAACCATCGATGCCCTCATCCCCGGATTTATCGAAAACTCCGCCACCCCCGAAGTCTACATCAAGCTACTACCCAACCTGAAAGACTTCTCGGTCTATGACAAACTAAAGTCGATCAACGTACCCACCCTTATCATGACAGGAGACATCGACGCCATCATTGATTACGAAAACACAAAGGCGCTGGCATCGGCAATCCCAGGGGCAAAGTAAATAGTCTACACGGGAGCCGGACACGGGCTTACCCTTGAGCGGGCCACAGAACTCAACGCAGAGGCGATTCGTTTTCTGACCAACTAAAAAAGGTGTAGTTATGACAGAGAAGAAATTCAGCGAAATAACTTTAAAATTAGCAAAAGTGTGTAAGGATGGTTGTCCGATATGTACACAGGGGAGAGAAAAAGGGCGGGGTTTTTTATATCAGCTGGTAAAACTGGAAAGACACATCTGTCCTATGTGCAGGGCGTACGAAAAAGTATATGGAGTACCAGCCCATATTAGTATTAAGCAGAGTCAAGACAATAGTACCAAAACCAATTTAAAGGTGAAAATATGAAAAAGTGGATTGCAATCATTATTGTTGTCATTTTTGCTGCCTACGGTGGCGTTTCTTTCTATTTTTCGAATAAGCTGCTTCTGCCGCCACTGATGGGCGATGAAGAATTAAAAGCCGAGTACGGCCCCATCACTCCTGAAGATGTGGAGCTTACAATCGAGGAAGTTTCGTTTCCTGCAAGAGCCAATGGATTTGACGGGATTAATGCATTTGACGACAAAGTCATAATTCACGCATGGTGGATTGAAGCAAAGGCCGAAGGCACCAACACTCCAAAAAGAGCGTTTATCCTCGTTCACGGAAGAAATTCAAACAAAAAGGCATTGATACGATTCGCCTCCCTCTTCGTTTCAAAGGGGATATCTACCCTACTCATCGACCTTAGAGGACATGGTGAAAGTACAGACAGCTTTGTTACATTTGGAGACAAGGAGCGCTACGATGTGTTGGGGGCAGTTGACTACCTCTTTACAAAGGGTTATGGCCCCGATGACAAGATTGGGCTATTAGGACTTTCGATGGGTGCTACAACATCGTTTCTTGCGGCGATGGATTTGAACGCTGAAAAAGACGGCTCGGTGGATGTCCTGATTTTCGACTCTGGCATTCCCGACGTTCCTGCCTCCATCGTCTTCAATTCAAAAAAAGCCGTGGGCGATGCCGCCCCATTTCTCCTCCCCGGAGCCCTTGTTGTGGCAAGGTTGAGAAGTGGCGCTAACTTCAAAGATGGAAATCCCATTGCCCACACCGACAAAATCAATATTCCGATACTTTTTATAATTCATGAAATGGACGAGCTTATCGCTTACGATGAGCAGAAGAAACTTTTTGAGGAATACTCTGGACCGAAGCAAATTTTGGAGTTTGAGGGGCTTGGTCACCACAGGGGCCATGTTGAAAAAAAGGCGGAATATGAAGATGAGGTTAATAAGTTTTTGAAGAAATTTGGTTTTTAGACATACTTCGCCATCAATATCTCCGCAATTGAACAGTGACACAAAAAAGGGGGGAGCGATCCCCCCTTCAAGTACTTTTTCATATTGACATGGATTCCCGCTTTCTAAGGGAATGACATTTTGCTTTTTGAGCTAATTACTCTTTCTAAAAACAATCTCCCCCTTCTTGACATCCACAACCACCTTGTCCCCATCGATAAACTCCCCTGCAATAATTTTTGAAGCAAGCCCATTCTGAACCTCTTTTTGGATTGTCCTCTTTAGGGGCCTTGCGCCATATTTGGGGTCGAACCCCTCATTAGCAAGGTGTTCCATTGCAGCATCGGTTATCACCAGTTCGATTTTCTTCTCTTCTAAAATTGCCTTTATTTGCTCCAACTGGATTTTCACAATCTCCTTGATGCTCTCGATGTTCAACCCATTGAAGAAGATAATATCATCGATGCGATTTAGGAACTCCGGCTTAAACGTCTCTCTCATAAGGGCCATAACAAGCTCCTTCATCTTTTTCGGGTCAGATTCTGATAGCTCAATAATATATGGGCTTCCGATGTTGCTGGTCATTATGATGACTGAATTTTTGAAATCTACGGTACGTCCCTGTCCATCGGTGAGCCGCCCGTCGTCAAGGATCTGCAAAAGGATATTGAAGACGTCGGGGTGCGCCTTTTCAATCTAATCAAAGAGAATCACAGAATAGGGTCGCCTCCTCACGGCTTCAGTAAGGTATCCCCCTTCTTCATATCCAACATATCCCGGCGGAGCGCCGATGAGCCTTGCCACGGAGTGCTTCTCCATAAACTCGGTCATGTCGATTCTTATCATCGCCTTCTCATCGTCAAAAAGAAACTGGGCAAGGGTGCGGGTAAGCTCCGTCTTGCCAACCCCCGTGGGGCCGAGGAAAATAAATGAGCCGATGGGTTTTGCAGGGTCTGACAGCCCAGCCCTGGCCCGTCGTATCGCCTCGGAAACAACTTTGATGGCCTCATCTTGACCTACCACCTTTTCTCTCAAACGATCTTCCATCGTTAAAAGCCTCTCAGCTTCTCCCTCCATCATTTTTGTAACGGGAATACCAGTCCACTTTGAAACCACCTGAGCGATGTCTTCTGCCTCCACATCTTCGGTGAGCATTTTGTTGTCCACCTGAATTTTTGAGAACCTCTCGTTCTCCTCGACAATCTCCTTTTCAAGCTTGGTCAAGACCCCGTAGCGGAGTTCCCCGGCTCTTTCAAGGTCTCCCGCCCGCTGGGCCTTTTCGGCCTCGGTCTTGGCCTCCTCAATCTTCTCCTTGAGCACCCGAAGTCTTTTTATCGCCTCTTTCTCTTGCTGCCAATGAACCTTCAATCCATCCGATTTCTCTTTTAGATCAGAGAGCTCCTCAACTATCTTTTTGAGCCTTTCTTTTGACCCTTTATCTTTCTCCTTTTTCAACGCCTGTTTTTCAATCTCCAGCTGAATTATCCTACGCCCAATCTCGTCAATCTCAACGGGCATGGAGTCTATCTCAATCCTCAACTTTGACCCCGCCTCATCAACAAGGTCGATGGCTTTGTCGGGCAAAAAACGATCCGAGATATACCGATTGGAAAGTGTTGCCGCAGCAATTAGTG
>JAUWME010000100.1 GCA_030613285.1 Candidatus Zymogenus sp.
CTGGCGACCATTGTGGTATCTCCCACCTCTATGGGTCTCGGTATGGGACGGGGGCGGCTCAACGTAATGACAAGGTCAATTCCCGGAATCCTCTTTGCCAAAATATTCGCTTCGACCCTATCCATCGCTAAAAGCGCCACAATAAGATCGCAATCCTTACGAAGTTCTTCCACAGCCTTTTTTGCCGCATTTTCTGGATCGGTGATAACAAAGGTATCGACGTCGTGGGCGCCTGACGTGCTGCCTCCCATTACGCCAAAAAACCCAACCCGTTTTCCACCAATATCCTTAACCACCGTTGGCTTAAAAATCGGCATCATGGTTTCCATCGATAGGAGATTTGCGCTTATAAGGATGAAGTTGGCCGATTCGGTTATCTCCTTAAGATAATCAAGACCGCCGGCGAGGTCGTTCTGTCCCACATTTACTATGTCATATTTGATTTCGCTCATGGCCTTGGCAGAGTACTTTGCCGAAGTCAGGTCAAGGTCACCAGAAAGATTGGAGATTCGAGTCCTTTCATAAAGGGAGTTTCCCGCATCGACTACGATGACGTTTGAGTAGCTGTTTCTCACACCATTTATCAACGTTGCTCGCCGGGCGTAACCACCCAGCCGTTTGTTCTCTCAGATGCAGGGGAGAATATTACCGTAGGTGTCGCAGGAAAAAAGTATCGTAACGGTGTTGCTGAAAGCAGACACTGTGAGGATTGTAATTAATAACAGCGAGACGACTATGAGAGCCGTAAAAATCCCTTTTTTCATTTAAATATCCTTTTAACTTTAGGTTCTTCTGAGTTTTGAGTACCTAAAAAAATTGCGGCAGCCCCATCGCAGCAATGTTACAATTGACAACATCGTTTCATCTCTCCGACTTTCGAACAATCTCCCTCACATCTTTTAAGGGAGCGTCTTGTCTGAATGGTACAAAGGCGATACTAATCTCATTCAGTCGGCTGAGGTACGAGGCGACCACTAAAAGCTCGCCATCGGCCACGGGACGTCCCGTTTTCCAGTCTGTTACCTGAAGCTTAATGACCAGCCTTTCAGGTTTTCCCACCACAAAGAGCGCGTTGTTCACAATCTCCAACATCAATGGAGCCACCTGATCGATAGTCTTGAACGATTTTTCCCGCATCATCTGGCGGTGGTACGCCATGATGAAGAAATAGTCGACACCGGGATTTTTTCTGTCCGCCTTGAATTCTCCAATGTCCTGGGAGAGCCATGCCAGGGCAAGGTTGGGCCGGGAGGTGGATTCGTAGGAGAGATTGACTCCAAACTTAATGTCAGGCTTGACCTTACGCGTCTCCGCCATTATCCTCTTTGCCACTATCCCAAGACGCCGAGATTTAAAAGCCGACCATTTCCAGAATTCGTCGGTGTATTCCCGAACATAATATTTTGTGCCGGCGGCGTTAAGGTATGGAGAAACGTAAAGGGAGTTGGGGGAAATCGTTTTTCCGTAAAGCTTTGATGCATTATTTCCCATCCCCTCTGCGTGCCTCAAGACAAGGTCGTCCTGAAAGAGCACCCCGTCGATGTCATACTTGGCAAGGTCTTTGTAGATATTCACAAGCCTTGTGACCTCCCTGTCGTCAAAGAGGTCAACGCCAAAGGAGGGGACTATTTCTTTTCTCTTGAAATCGTAAGAATATAGATTATTTTCCCCTTGGCCATAAACCGCATATTTTGTGGTCATCCACGCAAAGATGGAAAGATCGTTTGCTCTGGCGGCCTCAATCATGGGTGTCAGGGCATCGCCCACCACCGGCGAGTGAGTTGTATTAAAATAGACCCCCGAATCCGTGGCGGGATTTATGAACGGGTAGAAGCGGTCGTGCCTGTTGTGGAATACTCTGACGATAACGGTGTTTGCCCCGGTCTCCTTGATTTTTGCCATCTCCTTTGTCAGCCCCTCCACCGTTTTTGACGAAAAGAGGAGCACCTGAAAGCCGATAATCTTTTTGGTATCTTCTTCTTTAACCCTCTCCTTTGGAATAGTTAATTTTTTCTCTTCAACTTCGGGACGCTCACGAACAACGGGGGTTGTTTTGGAGATATTGGCATTGCCCGGCGCATCATTGGTGTTTTTGGAAGCGCAACCCAGAGCTAAAATGACAAAGCTTACCGCAATGAAGAGAGACAAAGCCCTTTGCCAAAAAAATTTATCGTGAGTCTTGTTTGGACTATTTGAGTTCAAAAGTGCAACCTTAAGTATTTAAAAAAATGAGTAAAACTCCGGGGTTTTGATTATCTAAAGTAGGAGCTGATTTCTGTGATATTGTCAATTATGATATCGGCACCCGCCTTTTCAAGGTCTTTCCTTCGGCCAAAGCCATAAGTTACACCGCATGAGATGACCCCGGCCGCCTTTGCGGAGAGGATATCATCTAATGTATCGCCTACCATCACCGCCTTTTCTGGGGTAACGCCAAACTTATCAAGGGCAAGGTGTATCGGGGCGGGGTCGGGTTTCATTCTTGGTGTTGAGTCCGAGCCAACGATAAAATCTATGTGATCACCCATCCCCAGGGCAGTTACAACTCTTTCTGCCATTCGTACAAGTTTGTTGGTAACTATGGCCTTATCCTTTACGATGCTCGAAAGGGTATCGATAACTCCCGGAAATGCAACAGTATTGTCCAAGAGGTGGCCTTCGAGATATTCGATGTATGTCCTAATCGTGTCGTATTTTTCCTTGTCGCTTTTACCGCTGACGTTGGCAAACAGCTTTGATATTCCGTTGCCGACAATGGTTACGATCTCCTCATCCGAAAGAGTGTTGAGACCAAACGATTTTAGGGTGTGGTTGATGGCGGCCTTGAGGTCTTCTTTTGAATCTGCCAGAGTCCCGTCAAGGTCGAATATGAAGAGGTCAACTTCTTTTATACTATTTTCCATGGGGATTTCTCTCCTCTCATTTAAGAGAATGTAAAAACTATCTACCGCACAATTCTAAAATTAAAAAGCGTAATTACAATATACTAAATGACATATTATATCAAAGTCTTTGAAAAGATAAACTAAAAAATGGATTTCAGTGAATATTTCACTTTGACCCTTTGATTCATCTGGTGTCTTAATATTAGAAAGACACGCCACATCGTTTCTGATACGACAATATAAAAATTCAACTTCTTCCTTTTCAGATTCAAAACCTTGTGATAAAATCGTAAGCAACAATTTTTTCAAGGAATATGAATTGATATGAACAGAAAAGCTACCAACAGAGCCACCAACAGAACGCTATCTTTTACGGCTGATGAGATGCGGAAGTTTGGATATAAAGTCGTCGATGTCATTGTTGAGCACTTCGATACCATTAGGGAAAAACCGGTTGCGAGAAGGGCCAATAGGGATGTAATTGAGGAACTTTTTAAAGAGCCTGTGCCGGAGGAGGGGGAGGAGTTTGAGGACGTGGTGGATACCGTTGTTAAAGATGTTATGGGAAACAACACGTGTCAAGACCACCCAAGGTTTTTTGCGTTTGTTCCGGGTCCTGGGAATTTTATCAGCGCTATTGTGGATGCCCTGATCGGCGGTTTTAATATAATCACCTGCACATGGTTTGAGAGCTCCGGGGCTGCGGGTGTGGAGCTTGCTGCAGTACGGTGGCTGTCTGAAATGGTGGGGCTGCCCGATGAAGCAGGCGGGCTATTTGTCAGCGGAGGTTCTGAGGCGAACCTTACTGCCCTTGCCGTTGCAAGGCACGAAATGCTAAAAGACGACACGAAGGATGCAATCATCTACTTTTCCGAGCAGACCCACTCCTCCATTGAGAAGGGACTGAGGGTTTTGGGATTTTACCAAAATCATATAAGAAAGCTGCCCCCTGACGATGAGTTTCGGATTGACATTGATGTCCTTAGAAAAACCGTGGCCGAAGACAGGCGGATGGGGAGAAAACCTTTTTTGGTGGTTGCCAGCGCCGGGACGACAAACACCGGGACGGTTGATCCCTTGGTTGAGCTTTCGGAGTTTTGCAAAAGTGAGGGGCTGTGGCTTCATGTGGATGGGGCCTACGGGGCCGCCGCTGTGATAACCAAAAAAGGTCGTCGTATTTTGGACGGGATTGGGCTTGTGGATTCGCTCTCCATCGACCCCCATAAGTGGTTCTTCCAACCATACGGAATTGGGTGTGTGCTCGTTCGGGACATGAAGCTTTTGAGGAAGACTTTTCAGATATTACCGGAATATATGCAGGATGCTCACGGGGTTGACGAAGAGGTGAATTTCTATGAATATGGAATCCAGATGACCAGAGATTTTAAGGCGCTGAAATTCTGGATGTCTCTCAAGGTCTTTGGTCTCAAATCCTTCAGGGAGGCGATATCATGGGGGATGGGGCTTGCTGAGCGGGCAGAGGAAGTCCTTTCAAAATCGAAAAGGTGGGAGGTGATAACGCCTGCCCAACTTGGCATCATTACTTTTAGATATGTCACAAAGGGTTTTACTGAAGAAAAATTGGATGTTATTAACGAAAAGATTGTGGATGCGATGACAGAAGACAAGTTTGCCCTCATAAGCTCCACAATTATCAGGGGACAAATCGTCCTTAGGATGTGCACGATAAACCCCCGAACGACATTTGAGGATATTGAGGAGACGATAGCGATGCTTGAGGGGTTTGGAGTGGAGCTTGAAAAAGAACTGCGATGAAAAAGATTGAATTGAAAATTGCCGAGAAATTGGATATTCCCGCCATTATGACGATTTTTAAAAGAGAACGATCCTTAAACTGATGATATTTGTGATAAGATCTTGCCGACCTTATGGAAGGTTGTTTAAATGCATGAGAAATTAAACTGAACAAATATCAAAGATGGGCTGCCATGAGAAATATGGGAGGGATTGATGCAGTGCAAAACTGTTTTTCAGTGCAAAGGGAAATTGCACGTGCCCAAGTGAGTGAAATTTTGTAACGTGTTAGAATAATTGAATAATTTAAAAATAACCGAACCCTCCTACTTTTAAGTCATTTTACCTAAAATAAAAAGCCTAAAGATATCAAGCAGATATGCGCCCCCTATTTTTTCAAACATGGCAAGCAATTTGCATATTAAGGTGCAAGGGAGTAACAGGCACTATTTGTTGTTACCTAATATGAAAAATATTTGCAAGTTGTCTTGACACGACTCAGGGGATATAATATTTTCATGTTATGAGTTGCAGTGCCTGTAATAAAGTAATTAGGGAAAATACTATTGATTAGGGTGTTTAGGCATGCAAGACAAACAATCACTCACGCATACGCATCTTTCTTATCGTTCGGTAGTCGATGCCATAGAGGAGGTCATAGGAGAAAACGGCAAAAAGGCCGTCCTTAGATTTACAGGACTCGAACATTTGATAGATGATCCTGTCGATTATGACCCGGAGGCCAGGGTTCCTTATGAGTATGTCACGAAGCTCTTTTTTGGTGTTCGGGAGATAATGGGAAACAAGGGCTACAATGCAGTGATGTATAGGGGGGGGCTTATTTCAGTAAAAAATATAGTGGACCACTCGGAGCCTCTCAGGGCGCTTATCGCAATGGAACTTGACCCGGTTGAGAAGCTGAAAATGGGGTATCAGGCCTATGTTAGAAATACCGGTCATGATCCTGAAGAGATCCTTAAACACATTACAGAAAGCAGAGAAATTCTAATCCACAGAGCCGACTGTTCTGAGTGCAATGAACTGGTAAAAATGAATGAAATGATAAAGGGTATTACCAAACCGGGGTGTTTCTTTATCAAGGGCATAATGCAGGGCATAGGGGACAGCTTTAAAGAGGAGATAGCAGTAATGGTTGAGGAGTCAAAGTGTAGGCTGATCGGTGACAAAGAATGCATGTTTCGTATTAAATATGAGATATGAGACTATACAAAATAAGATGATAGTATTTGACCAAGATAAACTGCACAGAAAGAGATAATAGATGATTTAGTTGATAGTGGTATCTCAGAATAGCATACTCAAGGAGAATATTAAAGGAGTTTAGATATGCCTGACAAACAATCACTCACGCACCTTGCCTATAGTTCGGTAGTAGATGCCATTGAGGAGGTCATAGGAGAAAACGGCAAAAAGGCCGTCTTTAGATTTGCAGGACTCGAAAATTTAATTGATAATCCACTCGATTATGACACGGAGGCCAGGGTCCCCTATGAGTATGTCTCGAAGCTCTTTTTTGGTGTTCGGGAGATATTGGGAAACAAGGGCTACAATGCAGTGATGTATAGGGGTGGGATTATTTCTGTAGAAAATATGGTGAAAAACTCGGAGCCACTCAGGGCGCTTATCGCAATGGAACTTGACCCGGTTGAGAAGCTGAAAATGGGGTATCAGGTCTATGTTAGAAATTCCGGTTATGATCCCGAAGAGATCCTTAAGCACATTCCAGAGATTAGAGAAATGTTAATCCACAGAGCCGACTGTTCCGAGTGCAATGGACTGGTAAATAAGAATGAAATGATAAAGGATATTACCAAACCGGGGTGTTTCTTTATCAAGGGCATAATGCAGGGCATAGGGTATTGCTTTAAAAAGGAGATAGAAGTAATGGCTGAGGAGATAAAGTGTAGGTTGATCGGTGATGAGGAGTGCCTTTTTCGGATGAGGTACGAAGTTATTAAGGCCAAGGATTAGTTGCATCTATTCAATAAATTGACAATATTTTACTGGATTCCCGTTTTCACGGGAATGACAGATGATAGTATTTTACTGGATTCCCGTTTTTACGGGAATGATAAATGATAGTTTATCTTGAAATGACATCAAGCTTGACAACTATTTGTAAGTTCCACCCGTCCAGCTACCAGAAAAGATAACTGCCGAAGCATGAGGTGGCTGGTTGTCTCTGTGCCCACCTTTTTACAAACCAACCCAAACCTTCTCTACCAAATCAATATCTACAATTCCACTGTCCATGGGCTGCTTTCTCCGTAAATCCTCTTAAAAAAAATATTCTATACAAAAAAATAAAAACCAATCTTGGAGATTTCCCCAATTGGTGGTACAATCAAGGCCAGCTGAAGAATGTAAATATTACAGTATATATGCAAAAGGAACAAAACATGAAAAAATATCTATTTACCAACGGAGACGTAGTCACCATGGAGGATGAGGGAAAAACGCACTCCGCAGTAGCCGTAGATGACGAAAAGATTGCGGGCGTTGGTGCAAAAGACGAGATGAAATCACTCTTGGGCAAAAATTTTGAAGAGATCAATCTTGACGGTGGGGTGCTGCTGCCCGGCTTTGTCGATTGCCACCTCCACGTCATACTATCCGCATACTTCAAGATGAACCTCGATCTTGGAAAGATGGGGTCTTTGGATGAGCTCCTTGCAACAGTTAAGGCGAAGGTCGATGCTGCCCCGAAGGGAAAATGGGTCATGGGGCTTCGTTTTAAGGAGGACGACTACCCTGAGAAGAGACCCCCAACTCTTGAGGAGCTTGACGCCATTGCTCCCGAAAACCCCC
>JAUWME010000495.1 GCA_030613285.1 Candidatus Zymogenus sp.
GTGGTGCCGGTGGTTATGGCAGATGAGAACATCGATCAAGTGATTATTCTCCCCTTTGCCGCCCCCATGACGGAGAATACCGATACCGGGATATTTACAAGGGCCATGGTCGAAACGAAAAAGCCAATAGTCACATGGATGTTCGGTTTTGTCCCTTCCTTTGAAGGTTTTAGAACCAATTTTGAAGAGGCGGGAGTTCCAGTCATGGAGGAGCTTAATCAAATAGTCAGTGTCATCTGTGCCCTGAGGGATTTAAACAGATAGAGCAGTAATATCAAATAGTAGAAAGCATTAGAAAATATTGGAGAGTATTGGAGCATTATGGGTGTTTTAAAATTTTCACTGGTGGCGTTTCTCTTAATCTTGATGATCAAAAAGAAGTACGATCTTGGGTTATCGCTGATGATTTGTGCCCTTGCACTGGGGTTGATGTATCAGATGGTTCCCATTGAGCTGGGTATAACCTTTTACAAATCCACGGTGAACCTTCCGGGATTTTTGATCTTGACCGCCGTTATGATGATCATCTTTTTGTCGGAGCTGATGAAAAAGGCAGGGAGGATTAGGCTGTTGGTGTCATCGCTTCGGTCGATGTTGGGCGACCCCAGGGGCGTGGTTACGCTGGTGCCGGCGATGATCGGGTTTCTGCCGGTAATCGGGGGGGCGATGATTTCAGCGCCGATGGTGGAAGAGGCGTCAGATGAGCTTAAACTCACTGCCCCAAAAAAGACCTTTCTCAACTATTGGTTCAGGCACCTCTGGGAGTATATTTTCCCGACGTTCCCCGGCGTGATATTTTCTGCAGCCATCTTGGGAATTAGTCTTCAGGATGTGGCGAAGGCAAATATTCCGCTGACCATAACAGCAATTGCTGCTGGTCTCTTCTTTGGGATGAAGGGTGTTAATCACACAAAGAAGTGGGACGGGGGGGTAACCGGAAGGTTGCTCATAGACTTTTTTGTCAGCGCTCTTCCCCTCATTGTTGTTATTTCGGCAGTACTCATCACAAAGACAGAGACAGTTTTAGACTCCCTAATAGTTTTGAACGTTAGTCTAATTGTGGTGTTTTTCTCATCAGCTTTGCTCTACCGCATTGGGCCAAAGGGCATCTGGGAGATTGTAAAGACGAATTTTTCCATCAAATTTGTGTTGATTATCATCGGGATTTTGATTTTTAAGGGGATTATAGAGACGACGGGGGCGGTGGAGGAAATCTCGATGGATTTAAACGACTTTGGGATTCCCGTCTTTCTCATTCTTATTATCCTCCCCTTTATCATCGGGGGGTCAACGGGGATTACCATGGCGTTTGTGGGGATCACGTTTCCAATATTGCTCCCATTTTTTACCACGGGGGATTATCCGATGGTTGCCTTCATGTTGGCGTATGCCGGGGGTTTCGCCGGCGTGATGTTGTCGCCGGTGCACCTGTGCCTTGTTTTGACGGCGGAATATTTTGATGCGGATTTGGGTGAAGTCTATAAAGAAATTGTGAAGCCAATGGCTGTGGTTTTGGGCTTTGCCCTTGCAGTGTATCTGGTGTGTTTTTATCTATTATGAGTTCAATCGACTGTTGCCTGTGGGTGGTTGGAGTCCAAGAATAATATTATGATTTTATATTAGCCTGGATTCCCGTTTTCACGGGAATGACAAATTCTGTCATCCTCAGCTTGACTGGGGATCCAGAATGATATTCACTGGATTTCCGCTTTCCAAGGGAATGACAAATAATGCTCCTCATAAAATTAGTTTTCTAATTTCCCGCAACAAATAATAAGCCAAGAAATAAATTGAAACCTCCAACTCAAGGTAACTCAACTGCTCCCACTTCTTGTATCCTAAAAAGCAAAAAATATCACTTGTAATAAAAAACTATTCGGTGTTTAAATGTTCTCTGCGAACAAGCGCTATAGTCGATAACATCAAAAAAATGAAAATGGTCAAATTAAAATTTGCATATATAATGTATCCTCCAATCGGCGCTGGGAGATTTAGAAAGATAATGTATAGAAAAATGTAGATAAAAAATGGATTGAAAATGCACATCCATCGCGGATATGCGGTTTTGGCAGTTATAACCGCCACTGCAAACAAGAGGGAGCC
>JAUWME010000433.1 GCA_030613285.1 Candidatus Zymogenus sp.
GGAACTGGCGCCACTACAAGAAGTTCTGGGACGAAGAGGGTAAGGCCGCCTACGAGGATTACATGAAAAGGACTGCGACCGAAAAGTAATTCAAATGGACAATGCAAAAGTCCATTGGAGGCAATTAATCATGTTTAAGAGAGTCATGTTTAAGAGAATCGAGCATACTGAGGAGGCAATCTCCGGAGCGGAAAACGTCGCCGAATATGGAGAAAGGCATAAACGAGATACCGACCAGAAATATCGGCCGTTGATAAAGACAATCAAGGCCCAAAGCATTTCGGGAAGATATCTTGAAGTGGGGGCCGGGCTGGGAACCTTGGCGGTAACCATCTCCAAAGAAATTGACGATGTGGCTGATGTGGAGATTACAGCCATCGACCTCTCACCCGACATGGCAAAAGCAGGCAGGGAGTATATCAAGGAGAGCGGACTAAAGGAAAAAGTTCGCTATTTCGTGTGCGACGCATCGGACGAAAGTGAGATTGATAAATTAGGAAAGTTCGATCTGGTGTACTCCGCCTTCTCTCTCCACCACTGGAGAGACCCCGAAAGGATATTCAAAAACCTCGTAAATTGTATCGATGAAAACGGAATTTTGTACCTCTATGACCTGAAGCGAGTTTGGTGGCTATACCTGCTGCCCATAAACGGCGGATATATAAATTCCATCAGGGCCGCCTACCTACCATCGGAGGTGGGAGCGTTCCTTAAAAAATGCGGGATTACAAAATACGAGACGAGGACACACTTTCCATATTTTATGCAGTCGATAATCGCCAAAAAATAAGGAGGGTTTTTAGCATTGCAAGCAGCACACATGGGGAAAAGAGTGAAACAGCCAGAGACTGAAAATAAAATGGTATCGGTTTTTGTAACGAGAGAGATCGAGATACCCCATGAAATCACAGGAGCAGGTCTATATAGCAAACTCAAGGCCGATCCCACACATGACATAATAACACTGGTTGTCTCTCAATATCCTGAAATCAAAGGTGGATATATTGTCTTGCCTGATAACGTGCCCATAAAATTTCTATCCATGCATGGACAAAAAACTCTGCCCGATTTCATGTTCCTCGTCACAAAGGCAGATAATACAGGAGGAGATACGGAGTTATATCCTGAAGCTCACCGATGTTGCTGCGAGATTTTTTGAAGAGGATATAAAAAACATTAATTCCTACATTAAAGAGATAGTTAGAAGGTGGTGAGAAGAGTTTTTATATTAGACAGGTTTTTTGAGTACTAAGTTCGTGTTACAAAAAGTGACACTAAAGAAACAGTTTAAAAATCAATTTTGACATGGAGGATTTCATGGATTTTAAAGAGCTTCTTTATATAGAAGATAATGACGTGGCGAGGATTACCTTAAACCGCCCCAAAGTTCTTAACTCCCTGAGCATGAGGCTATCAGACGAGTTTGTTCATGCTATTGAACTTGTCCGTAAATCGACTGACCTGAAATTTTTGGTGATCAAGGGCGCCGGTGATAATTTCTGTGTAGGGGATGACATCACCGAGATGGGGCTCTGGGGCGACGCCAACGACATCATGCGGCGGGTTAGATATTACCAGAACATGGCAAACCAGCTTGAGGAGCTTGACAAGATCACCATCTCGGCCGTGGACGGCTATGCCGTAGGCGGAGGACTGGAAATCACAATGGCCTGCGATTTTGTGATTGCCACCGAACGGGCGAGGTGGGGAATGCCTGAGGTCGATGTAGGGATTACCCCCGGGTGGGGCGGGACAACCCGCATGGCCCGCCTTATTGGGAGGCGGCTGACAAAGGAGATAAACATGCTGGGCGCCATCCACCCTGCCAAACGCGCCGTAGAGATAACCCTCTGGAACAGGGTTGTCAAAAACGGTAGCCTCGATGACGAGGTGGAGAAATTCCTTGAGGTGCTCAGATCGAAGAACCAGCAGGGCCTTCGACAGTTTAAGTTCATGATAAATCGCGGCGTGGAATGCGACCTCTACACCGCCCAAGGGTTTGAGGCGCTGTCTGCAGCCCTTACGGGTGCCGTCAACGGCGTCTGGGAGATAAAAGACTCCGACAAAGGGGCCGGTGTGTCCGGGTTTACTGATAATAACGAACTCTGGAAAAGAAGGCGCGCCCTCGCAAAGAACTTCTGGGTCGATAAGGATTGACCCTGAGCTATTTGTCCTTTTGTTTTGTAGAAACGCTTTTTGAAACACTATTACCAATCTTTTAGAAGGAGAAAAAAGGTGGCCGTTAATAAAGAATTACTTGCACCATGCGGTCTCTATTGCGGAGTCTGCTCCATCTACCTCGCCCACAGAGACAACAACGTAAAGGTCAAGGAAAAACTCACCGGAGTCTACGGCGTCTCGCTGGAGGAGGTTCAGTGCGAAGGGTGTCTCTCCGCCAACCCTTTTGTCTATTGCAGAAGCTGTGCGATTAAGGATAGTGTAAAGGAAAAGGGATACGAGGGATGTCACCAGTGTGATGAATTCCCCTGCGAGCATATCGATAACTTTGCCATCCCCATAGGAAAGAAGTTGATCTTGAGGGCGATCCCCCAGTGGCGAGAGATGGGAACCGAAGCCTGGGTTAAAGCCGAAGAGGATCGCTACAAGTGCCCTGAGTGCGGATACGCACTGTTTCGAGGTGCCAAGAGGTGCAGGGAGTGTAAGACAGAAGTGGATTTGGATTAGGCCAATTTGGGAGTCTTTGGGGAAATTACTTGAATTGCAGAAAAATTCTTCTGGGGCGCA
>JAUWME010000283.1 GCA_030613285.1 Candidatus Zymogenus sp.
GCGGGTGGAAATGTGTTCAAATAATACTGAAGAGCAGTTAAGACATCAAGACAATGGGTGTTATCTATGCAATGGGTTTTAACCCATTGCATAGGAGCAAAAATACCATTAAAAAAACTTCAATATCTTTTAGGTGCTCAAAATTCGGGTGAACCCTCTTTTTTAGCTTATACTATTTCTTTTTGCTGCCCTTCCTCCTTGGGATATCCCCATCCTTTTTAATGGCGGCATAATACTCCTGCGCCCAGGCAATCTCATGCTCCTTGTCGTCATCACCCCAACCCAAAAGCTCCCCCATAATGTCGGCACATTTTTTTAGCGCATCATCTCCCGGATTTCCAATCGTCCCCAAACCAGTCCGACGAAAAACAACATCGTCAAGATGGAGTGCCATCTCATCGGGCACCGCATAGACCACCTGGGCTAATATGTCAGGGCGATCTGGGGTAACCTTCTCTCCCAAGTCCGAATCGCCTTCAGCCTTGACCATAACCCTGCCGTGCTCAGTACCGTACTGGTATTTCATATTCTCGATAACGTCTTTCGGGTACTCCTTTTTGTGTTTTCTCAGCTCTTTTTGGAGGTATCTCTTGAAGGGGCCCGTCCCACCACCGTAAAGCGGTGTGCTGTCTGTAAGGCATTCCGGAGCCTCCTCGCCAATTTTTTGATAGGTCATCTCCACAACCTGTCGGGCAAGGTTTCTCGACGTGGTGTACTTCCCGCCAATTACGGTAATTACTCCCTTGATGTTGTCGTCCTTCTCATGGTCATATATCTCATACTTTCTGGAGGCATCATAAACGTCGATGTCGGTCTCTTTTTCAACAATGGGCCTTAGACCACCGAAGAAGTAAAGGACATCTTTGCGAGAGATGTTCGCTCCCGGAAGATTCTCGTTGGTATCCTTTAAAAGCCCCATAATATCCGCCTCAGATACCTTAAAATCATCCGGTTCACCCTCGTAGGCCCTGTCCGTTGTCCCGATGAGGGAATGTCCCCGCCACGGGATTATGAAAAAATGCCGTCCCGCCTGTGTCCTCAAAACCAGACCGTAGTCTTTATATATCTCTTTGGTTATAAGATGAATCCCCTTGGAGCGAATAAGCTTTTTTTCCACACCTTTTTTG
Organism: Candidatus Zymogenus sp.; assembly: GCA_030613285.1. Taxonomy (GTDB): domain Bacteria; phylum Desulfobacterota; class Zymogenia; order Zymogenales; family Zymogenaceae; genus Zymogenus. The sequence continues at coordinate 1,128 of JAUWME010000283.1, forward strand.
TGAAGCATCCCCAACGTTATGTCCCCCCAGGGGCCAGTGACGTTTGCAACCACTTTCCCCTTTATCTCATACTCCTTGCCTTCAATACTGTCTTTAACCTTAACGCCTTTTACACTTTTCCCTTTCCTCAAGATGTCCAGCACCTCTGCATAGTTTACAACATCAGCCCCGTATTCCGCCGCCGAAAGGATAAACTCAAGGACGTGCCTCTCCGGGGTATGCATCTGGCAGTCGTAGTAGAGAGCGCCACCGTTCAAATTCTTTGTGTCAAGACCGGGAAATAGCTTCTTAACCTTCCCCCCCTTCAACATTTTATGGTTTGGAACCCTCTTGTCTGGATCCTCCAATTCCTCTTTGTCATAAGCAAGGAGATCATAGACAGTTAACGCCGCCTGCATGGGGAGCTTGCCCTCAATGCCGTGGCCGTACAGGGGTACAATAAATGGGATGGGGAACACGAATTGCGGAGTTATAATCTCCATTATCCTCCGCTCACTCAAAGATTCCCTCACGAGGCCAATTTCAAAATTCTTCAGATATCTCAACCCCCCGTGAATCAGCTTTGATGTGGCGGCGCTTGTGGCGTTTGCAAAATCACCCTTTTCAAAGAGGGCCACCGAAAGCCCCCTCAGGCTTGCATCCCAGGCCACCGACGCCCCGGTAATTCCACCACCAATGATTATCAAATCATATTCCTTTTCTGCCATAAGAGAGATATCCCTCTTCATAACAACCTCCTTAAACAACTACATTACAAATCCTTGCCAATTACAAGCGTGCCGTTGACAAACTCGGTCTTCAGATCAAAAAGGTCAATCAGAATGTCGAAGACCTGATCCCAGGGGACGCTTTTGAGGTTCAAGGTAATACTTCCAGAAACGTCACCTTTGATTATCATATTAGTCCCAGCACATTCCCCGAAGAGAATAAGCACCTTCCTTATATCAGCATCATTCAGTACAACATCAATCTTCCTCCCTTTGTAGGCCGGACTGCCTTCATCTTCAAGCTGGGCGGGAAAAGCTGGTACTGCAAAAATGACTAAGAGAAAAATTGCAATTCTAATGAAGCAACGATTCATTCTTTTCACCTCTAAACTCCTTGCATCCTCTCTAATATGTTACTCCTAATTTTACCTATTTTCAAGATTAAACGTATAATATTCGCATTGATTTTTCAGATATAATGCTTATTTTAAAAATATAATAGTTGCGCAATTGCCAAATATAGTATAAAATTACACTCAATTTTTCAATAATAGCCATCAGAAAAAGGAGGAAATTCATGGCTTACAAGATAACTGATGAATGCATTTTATGCGGCTCGTGCGAGCCTGAATGTGAAGTTGGAGCCATCAGTGAAGGCGACGACAAGTATGTAATCGACGCAAGCAAGTGCACCGATTGTGGTGCCTGCGCCGATGTTTGCCCCACAGATGCGTGTGTCCCCGACGAATAATCAACACGGCCGGAGGTAATGTCCGGCCCTTTGCACTTATTTTACACTATTTTAATATTTTTTTGAACGGGTCATCAAAATGACTACAATATCGGATGTATTTGCACGAGAAGTCCTCGATTCCCGGGGAAACCCAACCATCGAGGTTGATGTAGTTTTAGAATCTGGCGTGACGGGAAGGGCCTCTGTGCCGTCTGGCGCCTCCACAGGAGAGCACGAGGCGGTGGAATTGAGGGACGGCGATAAAAAGCGTTATCTCGGAAAAGGTGTTTTGAAAGCCAGAGATAACGTCATAAATATTATTGCCCCTGAGATTATCGGCTTAAACTCCCTTAATCAGATAACTATTGACGCAAAGCTCATAGAGCTTGACGGGACTGAAAACAAGTCAAAGCTGGGCGCCAACGCCATCATGGGCGTTTCTGTCGCCACAGCAAAGGCGGCGGCAAATGCTCTTTCCTTGCCACTTTTTCGCTATCTTGGCGGCGTGAACGCAAAGCTGCTTCCAGTCCCGATGATGAATATCCTAAACGGTGGAAAGCACGCCGACAACAATGTTGACATCCAAGAATTTATGATTTTTCCCCTCGGTGCCAGCTCGTTTTCAGAAGCTCTTATGATGGGAACAGAAGTATTCCACAACTTGAAATCGGTACTGAAAGATCGCGGCCTTTCAACCAGCGTTGGCGACGAGGGAGGATTTGCGCCAAGCCTGAACACAAACGAAGAGGCCCTGGAGCTCATCGTAATGGCGATTGATAAAGCTGGTTACAAACCGGGGGAAGAGGTGTCCATTGCCCTTGATCCCGCCGCAAGCGAATTTTACATCGACGGAAAATACGTCCTCAATGCAGAAGGGAAAAAACTCGACTCTTCCGGAATGACCGACTATTACGAAAACCTTATCGCAAAATATCCCATCGTATCCATCGACGACGGCCCTGCAGAAGATGACTGGGAAGGATTTTGTGAGATGACAGCGCGCCTTGGAGACAGGCTTCAGATTGTCGGTGACGACCTCTACGTTACAAACACCGAAAGGTTGAAAAAAGGAATTCAGTCCAAAGCCACAAACTCTATCCTCATAAAGATAAACCAGATAGGCACCCTAACCGAGACATTTTCGGCCATAGAAACAGCAAAGAAGGCGGGGTTTACGGCTGTAGTTTCGCATCGCTCCGGGGAGACAGAAGACACGATTATCGCAGACCTTGTTGTTTCTGCAAACACCGGCCAGATAAAAACCGGCTCCGCATCAAGAACCGACAGGATTGCAAAATATAACCAGCTCTTGAGGATTGAGGAATACCTGGGAGATACAGCAGAATTTGTCGGAAAAGATATCTTTTACAATCTTAAAACAAAACCATAATAATTACACTACTATATGAAAGCTCCCAATTTAGAAGACCTCAAAAAATTTAAATTCAAGATAACGTCAAGAGTCAGGATGTCTCAAACCGATATTGAGGGTATAGTCAACAACATTCGATATTTCGACTTTATCGAGATTGGACGTTTTGAATACTTCAGAGACATTGGAATCAGCTTCGTCCAGCTCAAAAAATTCGGCGCAGGCATGGCCCTGGCAAACACCTCATGCACCTATTTAGAGCTTATTTATTTTGAGGATATAATAGATATCTACACCCGTGTGAACTACCTCG
>JAUWME010000079.1 GCA_030613285.1 Candidatus Zymogenus sp.
TTCAAAACATCATCTTGTCCAGAGAAAATTTCATCGAGATATTTGAGAGCGTCATCCTTGGAAATATACGATACATCTTCTACTTCCTTGATTTTAAGGATGTCTTTTTTGAGCTCCTCTGTTGCTTGTTCCGAAAGGAAATCGGCAAGATAAGTATTTATTTGAACTTCTTCTCCCAGATTTACCAACAATCCACTTAGGTTGACATATAAAAGTAGATAAGCGAAAAAGACAAAAAGCGCAATTGAAATTGTTGTGACAGAAAGGAGGTTGACCAGCGGATACGCCCTAATATTTGAAAAGGTTTTCCTTATGAAATAAAAAACCCTCGTTATAAACATCTACTACAAAATCCTTCCATGGTCGAGTGAAACAAGCCTTTTGTGGAATCGCTCTACGATATCCTTGTTGTGTGTAGCCATGATTACAGTTGCCCCTTTTTTGTGGATGTAATCCAGAAGCCTGATAATATCGAGTGTGAGCTCGGAATCCAAGTTCCCCGTGGGTTCATCTGCAAGGAGTATCGGGGGTTCATTTACCACCGCCCTTGCAATTGCCACACGCTGTTGTTCACCGCCGGAAAGCTCCAGGGGGTAATAGTTTGATTTTTCGGTTAGCCCAACAAATTTGAGCACCCTCATAACCCTTTTTTTTATATCCCGCCTTGATAAACCCAGCACCTCCAACGGGAACGACACATTGTCAAGAACGGTAATCGAGTTTAGCAGCTTAAAATCTTGGAATACAATACCGATGGCCCTTCGGAGATGAGGAATTTTCCTCGCCTTTAGTGTCCCAATATTGACATCATTAATCAGTATCTGTCCTTTGGTGGCTCTTTCCGCCATAAAGAGGAGTTTTAGGAGGGTGGTTTTTCCGGCCCCGCTGGGTCCTGTGATAAAGACAAACTCCCCTCTGGCAATACTAAGATTTATATCTGAGAGCGAATCTGTGGCTGTGCCATAATTTTTGTATACATGGTTGAGACGAATCATACAAAATTACCGCCCTTTGTGCCAGATTGTTAAAAATGCGATATTTAGCAAAATGTCTCAGGAAGAACATTCTTAAAGGAAGTTAAGAACTCCATTAAACAGTTTAGAACCCACTGTTTCTTCTTACAAAACATTTAAAGCCCAAAGACAAATATCTGACATCTGACATTATATCTATTTCATTTACCAGAAATGCTTTTGTATATTGCTTTCAATTTAGTCATCAGACCCTGAATCTTCCACAGCCAAATAATCGAGTATAACCTCGTCCAATGATTTCTCTGAAATGATTCCATCCTCAAGGTCTAATGCTTCTCCGCCCAGATCCTTTTCAGTGATTTCTTCCGGAACATCATCTGGAATATCTACTTTTGGGATTTTTTTATCACTGTCAAATTCACCGTTTTTAAGATCGTGGAGCATCAGCTTGTGCTGCTCCTTCATTATGTCCTTAACTACTTCTTCCATTTTATCTGAGTTCAAAATGTCAGAGTAGCTTGTGCGTTTAGATGAAAGAATAGTTCCTGATTTGTAGAGTAACGTTGTAATAACTGGATTATCGGCTCCACTATCCTCTGTTTGGACGTGATAGAGAATCCCTTTATAACGAACATTATGATTAAATCCCGGTATCATAGGCTATATAATTCTTGCCTCATTATAATCCCCGAAAAATTCCCACTATTATTTCCTGCAACCTCCACCTTCCACCCTTACGTTTCCATCCCGACCATCCCGACCATCCCAACCACTCCCTTCCAACTCATTACGACCACCCCCCCAACCAACCCAATCATCTCTACCCCCCCACTTACTAACCCCCCCCTGTAGTATTTGAGTGAGGATATTTATATCATATGTTAAGGATATCTGCAAGAAAAATTATTTAAAAAGACCTTTTTGAGAACTTTTTGGGCTCCTCTTGAAGTGCTCGTATGCAAGTCTCGTGGCTACTCTTCCCCTGGGTGTTTTGTTTATATATCCTTCTTTGATGAGATACGATTCGTAAAGATCTTCAATGGTGTCTTTTTCTTCGCTTATGGCAGCGGACAGGGTTTCTATACCGACGGGCCCGCCGTCGTATTTATCAATGATGGTCAACATCAGCTTTCTATCCATTTCGTCAAAACCTGCTTTGTCGATGTCGAGCATCAATAGACCATCATTTGCCACCTCTGCCGTGATAACTCCGTCCGCTTTGACTTCCGCATAATCTCTCACCCTTCTCAGAAGTCTGTTTGATACCCTTGGCGTTCCCCGCGATCGTGATGATATCTCCTGTGCTCCATCGTCGGTGATTTGGGCGCCGAGAATTTTGGCGGAGCGAAGAGTTATTTTTTTTAGATCTTCGCTTGAATAGAAATCGAGGCGGAGCACTACTCCAAAGCGGTCTCTCAACGGGGATGTGATGAGTCCTGCTCTTGTGGTTGCGCCTATCAGCGTAAAGCGATTTAGTCCCAGCTTTATGCTTCTGGCGCTGGGCCCTTGACCGATAATCACATCTATCTGAAAATCTTCCATTGCAGGATATAGAATTTCCTCTACGATGGGGCTAAGTCTGTGGATTTCATCGATGAAGAGAATTTCGTTTTCCTCGATACTTGTAAGTATTGCGGCAAGGTCTCCGGGGCGCTCGATGACAGGGCCCGAAGTGGCCCGGATTCCAACTCCGAGTTCTTGGGCGATGACGTAGGCGAGGGTTGTTTTTCCAAGTCCGGGAGGGCCGTAAAGTAGTACATGATCGAGAGTATCGCCTCTTTTTAGGGCGGCGCGGATAAAGATGTCTAAATTCTCTTTTATCCCATCTTGCCCCACAAACTCTGAGAGTTGCCGGGGCCTTAGCCCCTCTTCGTACTTTGTCTCGCCATTTGCCTTTGTGGGACTGCTAATGCGATCATCCATTGACTCTCCTTATGCCCCGGAGAGAATCTTGAGAGAATCCCTCAATATTTCTCCTGGGTCTTTCTGTCTAACGATGTCTCCATCCACTTCTGCCTTAGCCTTCCCCAAGGCCGTGCGAACAACCATCTGTGCCTGTTGTCTCTGATAACCAAGGTTTATAAGCGCCTCGGTAACGTCCGAGACTAAATGAGATTCCTTATCGGTTCGGACAATTCCATCCCTTTTTATGCGTTTTTCTATTTTACCCTTAAGCTCCAGGACTATTCTCTCTGCTGTTTTTTTGCCAATGCCCGGTATTGCAACCAACCTTGCCGGTTCCCCGTCAAGGATTGCGTTTTCCAACTCATTGGTTGATATGCCAGAAAGGATAGCCAGGGCAACCTTGGGCCCCACACCTGATATACTTATAAGATCGATAAACATTCCCCTTTCTTTTTCGTTTATGAAGCCAAAGAGAATAATTGCATCTTCCCTTACGTGGGTGTAGATTTGAAGACACAATTCATTGTCGATTTCTGGAAGTTCTGAGCTTGCGGTAAGGGGTAAAAAGACTTGATAGCCCACACCGTTAACGTCAAGGATGATTGAATCGAGGGATTTTTTAATTATATTTCCCCGAAGAACTGCAATCATACCCGCTCCCCGGCCGAAAAGGCCTTGTTGGTATGATGGTGACAAAGGGCAACTGCAATGGCGTCACATGCGTGGTTTCCGATATTGTCGGGAAGTGAGAGGATGTTCTTTATCATCTTTTCAACCTGAATTTTTTCGGCGGCTCCGTATCCAGTTGCCGCAACCTTAACCTCTCTGGGAGAATATTCGTAAACGGGAAGCCCTGCTCTGGCCGCTGCAAGGAGGATCACCCCTCTGGCATGACCGAGCTTTATGACACTCTTGACGTTCTTGGCATGAAAAAGACCCTCTACCACCACAGCATCTGGGGAGGTATCAGAGATAACAGCCTCTATCCCCCGAAAGATGATATTTAATCTCTCAGCGAAGGGAAGACGTGGGTCGGGCTTAATCTCACCCGTTGTGATAATCTGGGGTGTTCTCTCCCTTGATATCACGCCATAGCCGGTTGCGATTACTCCGGGGTCTACTCCTAATATCCTGCCTTTAAAAGTCCAGATCCTCCATTATCTCTTCGGGAATGTCAAAATTGGCGAAGACCTTCTGGACATCGTCGTTGTCCTCCAAAGCGTCCATAAGCTTCAACATTTTTTCAGCGTCTTTGCCATTTAAAGTAACGGTGCTTTTTGGAAGCATGGTGATCTCCGCCGTTACTATCTCAAAGCCACTCTTTTCGATGGCTTTTTTTACAGAGTCGAGACCGACAAATTCCGTAGTAACCTCAAACACACTCCCTTCTTCATTAACATCAAGCGCCCCCGCCTCCAGCGCAACGTCCAGAAGCTCATCCACGTCTTTATTTGTCCCCTCAACTAATATTACACCACGTTTTTCAAACAGCCAACTTACACAGCCGCTTTCTCCCATATTCCCGGAATTTTTTGAAAAGATGTAGCGTATATCTGCGACGGTACGGTTCTTGTTGTCAGTAAGGCTTTCCACCATTACAGCGGCACCGGCTGGCCCGTATCCTTCATAGGTAATTTCCTCGTAGTTGACGCCTTCCAGCTCCCCTGCACCTTTCTTTATTGCTCGCTCGATGTTATCTTTGGGCATATTTGCCGCTTTTGCTGTGGCTACGGCGGTTCTAAGCCTTGGATTTGTTTCTGGATCAGGATCACCCATTCTTGTCGCCACGGTTATTTCTTTGATCAGCTTTGTGAACATCTTGCCCCGCTTGGCGTCCACAATCCCTTTTTTGTGTCTTATGCTGTGCCATTTTGAATGACCGGACATTATTTACTCCTTAACTCACGAAAGAATTTGTTGTTTATTTCTTATCTGTCAATCTTAACACAAAAAAAAACCTTTTCAACATAATTTTGAAACAAAATTGCATTCCTATGAAAACAAAATGTCATCCTCACAAAAAAAATGTCATTCTCAGCTTGACTGGGAATCCAGTTTAATATCCTGACAGTATGACTAAACAAGCATTTCGAGAGAATAGGTCTTTCATTTTTTTGAACAAACGAAAAAAGGTCGGGAACTCTCCCGACCTTTTTTCTTTATACAATTTTACTAATTTTTGGTAGGCCGTACTGGGATCGAACCAGTGACTCTCTGCTTAAAAGGCAGATACTCTACCGACTGAGTTAACGGCCCACATATTTTTAATTTTATTGCCTAATTCCAAAAAGAATTATACCATACTAATAGAATAAAACAAAGTATAATGTTAAGAATTCTTTGATATTACAATATTTTGCAACTTGCAATTCCAACTCAATGTTAAGACAAACCGTAAAGACTCGTATTAACCCTTACCCCCACCAAACTCACACCTTTCTTTATCAAAAAAATGTCAGCACTCGCACCATCAATGGTGAAAACCTCCGGGCTCCTCCATTTTTGCCAGACTCTCAAAATGGGTATATTCCTTCAGGAAGGCAAGCTCCACAGTGCCCGTCGGGCCGTTTCTCTGCTTTCCAATAATAATCTCGGCGATGTTATCATCTTTGTCATTCATTTCATCGGACAACTCATCATCATGTTTTTTTTGTCTATATACCACATCTCTGTAGATAAAGATGATGAGGTCGGCGTCCTGCTCCAGGGCACCCGATTCTCTGAGGTCTGCCATCATCGGCCGTTTATTTTCTCTACCCTCCACAGCCCTGCTGAGCTGTGAGAGCGCCACTACCGGAATCTTGAGCTCTTTTGCCATTGCCTTGAGCGATCTTGAAATATCAGAAATCTCAAGGTCCCTCCTCTCCACCCTCCCAGCACTTGTCATGAGTTGGAGATAATCCACCACCACAAGGCCGACATTTTTTTCCATTTTCAACCTTCTGGCCTTTGCCCGCATCTGCAGGGGGTTCAGGCTTGCGCTATCATCGATATAGATGGGGGCCGCGGAGAGTTTATCCGCTGCACTAATAATTTTTGGCCATTCATCTTTTCTGATGTGGCCATTCCTTATCCTTGACAACTCCACCTTAGCTTCCGAAGACAGCAACCTCATACCAAGTTGCTCCTTTGCCATTTCAATGGAAAAAACGGCGACAGGAACATTGTAACTGACGGCGGCATTTCTTGCGATATCTATTGCCAAAGCAGTCTTTCCCATAGAGGGGCGACCGGCGATAATTATTAAGTCTGAATCTTGAAAGCCAGAGGTCAAATGATCCAAATCGATAAAACCCGTGGGAACACCGGTAATCAGCTCCTTTTTTTCGTAAAGGGATTCAACAATCTTTACACTCTCTTTGATAACATCCTTCATGGGATAAGATGTCGGAGTAACCCCGTGTTCAGAAATTTCAAAAATCTTGCTCTCGGCTTCATCCAAAATTTCGTCAACTTCTTTTGAGTCTTCGTACGAATCTGCGATAATTACTTGAGAAGTATCAATGAGTTTTCTCAAGATTGATTTATCTTTTACAATCTTTGCGTAGTACTGAATGTTTGCGGCGGTGGGAGTGGTTTCCACAAGAGTTGTCAAATAGACAAGGCCTCCCGTTTTCTCAAGGGTACCTTGCTTCTTTAACACATTGGACAATGTTATAATATCCGTCGGGTCATCTTTGTCAAAGAGTTCAATCATTGCGGTGAATATATTCCCGTGATTTCTGCGGTAGAAATCATCCGGTTCTAAGAAATCGAGCACCTTCGATATAGCCTTGTCATCAAGGAGCACCCCGCCCAGTACCGCCATTTCTGCTTCGAGATTTTGGGGCGGCAATCTCAAGACCTTTTTTGCCGCTTCGTCCGAAACTGAAGAAGCCATGCCATCCTCAAATGATTATTGTTTTGGAAAAATATCTCTTAATTGTCCAGAAGGGCATTGCAAAACATTTTATCCAACCCAGTTTTTCTCAAACAATTGGAAAGATCAAAATTGCGAAGTAGAAATTGCCCTAACCTTACCGAATATTACCTATACAGGCAATCGTCCCAAAGCACAATGTTCCAATGAGCCAATGGGCCAATGGCCACTTTTATGCAACCGGACCCCGCAATTTTAAAGCACTACTCTTCTCTTAATACTTCTATTTTGAGATTTGCCGCTATCTCTGAAAAGAGCTTTACTGATACGGTGTATTCACCGATTCGTTTAATGCTCTCATCAATGACAATCTTTCTTTTGTCCACGTCAATCCCTTCTGCCGAAAGACTTTCCGCAATGTCACTTGAAGTAACCGAGCCGAAGAGTTTATCTTCTTCCCCTGCGGTTTTTCTTAACGTCAAGGTGAGAAGCTCGATCTTCTCTTTTAAGACCTCAGCGCTCAGCTTTTCTTTATCCTTGGCCTTCTCGTCACGCAGTTTAATCTCTTCTAACTTTTTCAAGCTTCCTTTTGTGGCTTTCAGCGCCAGATTTTTTGGGATGAGATAGTTTCTTGCGTACCCTGGAGCGACCTTAACTTTTTCTCCGGTTTTCACAAGAGATTCAACATCTTTTATTAGAATTACTTCCATATTCGTTTAACTCCCGAGACAGATTTTGTAAAATTCGCCGGGACAATTATATTATCGACGACCTGACTGTCGAGAAACTTAAAAAGTTTCAATGGTTCAATGGTTTTTAGTCAAGCTCGGTCATCAAATAGTCACGGCCACTATCAATCTTTAAAACCTTGAAAAACTGGAGGCAAAGGGGAGCAGTGCCAATATTCTTGCCCGCTTTATTGCTGTGTTCATTTCTCTTTGGTGTTTGGCGCAGTTTCCAGATATTCTTCTGGGAATGATTTTTCCCCTTTCGGTTATAAAGTATTTTAGAGATTTCTGGTCTTTATAGTTAATTTTCATGGAAGAGCTTCCGCAAAACTTGCAGGCTCTTTTTTTATGAAAACCCTTTTTTTTCATCAATTTGGTTGTCTCCTCTTCTTCTTTCTTTTTTTGTTGTTTGTTTTCTATTGTTTTCTATAAATGTTATTGATCAACATTACTTTTCGATAATTGTCGCTATTGACGCTGCTTTATCAACTGCAATGGTAATATTGATGAGCAAAGAGCAATTGTCAATCAATGGTCGATGTCAATGGCAATAAAATGCGACTACCTCT
>JAUWME010000269.1 GCA_030613285.1 Candidatus Zymogenus sp.
CTACCAACAAGGATGGTCATTTGCGGGTGGCTGGCAATACTTGGGGGAGTCGGGGTTGTCGGTGTTGTGGGGGTTGTCGGGGTTGTTGGCGATTTGAGGGGGGTCGGGGTGCTCGGTAATGTGGCGGGATGGGAGAGTTAAGTATTAAAAGAGTAATAAAAAGAAGTGACAACTAAAATGGCTTTTTAATGGGAAAATAAAAATAGGTAGTTCTTTCTTAATTTAAATTAAATTAAGAACAAAAGGAGTTCTAAGAGAAATCGAGGTTTCAAAATAAATTGAAGGCATCAGACTCTTTTTAGAAATCTGGTGCTTTTTTGTGTTGAATCTCCTAAAATATTACAGCTCCCAAAAAATGTGTGGAAAATGATAAAAGTAAACAACATAAGTAACGCAAATAGTGACGTAAAAAGCGACAATCTCCCAGAGCCAATCGAGGGAATGCTCATATCAGAGCTTGTTCCACAGCAATTGAAAGGTAAGATAGTTGCCGGGAAAATAAATGGCGAGCCGGTTGATCTTAATAGTCCCTTGCCCGCAAACTGTGAAGTCGATTTTATCTCAGTCGATACTCCTGAAGGACTCGAAATCTTAAGGCACAGCACGTCTCACATCATGGCAGAGGCCGTAAAGGAGCTTTTCCCCAATGTCAAGGTGGCAATTGGCCCCGCCATAAAGGACGGGTTCTACTACGATTTTGACACCGAAGAGCCCTTTACTCCCGAAGATCTGAAAAAGATCGAAAAAAAAATGAAGGAGATTATCAAAAACGCTATTCCCTTTGAAAGAAAACAGTTGTCAATAGATGATGCCGTAAAGTTGTTTCAAGACTTGGGAGAAGATTACAAAATCGAACTTCTCAATGAAATCGAAGATGACGAGGTCTCACTTTATACCCAAGGAAAATTTACTGACCTCTGCCGGGGGCCGCATATTCCCACAACAAAATCCGTAAAAGCATTCGGGTTGACGTCAGTGGCAGGTGCATATTGGCGGGGCGATGAAAAAAAGCAGATGCTTCAAAGAATCTACGGTACTGCCTTTCCAGACAAGGCGTCCCTAAAGGCGCATCTAAATCTCATCGAGGAGGCAAAAAAACGAGACCATCGCAAAATCGGAAAAGAGCTTGACCTCTTTCAATTTAACGATGAGGTGGGCGCTGGACTTCCCATATATCACCCGAAAGGGACAATGATGAGGCTCATCATCGAGGATTTCCTGAAAAAAGAGCATCTGAAACGCGGATACGATATCGTCATGGGCCCCCTTATCCTAAAACAAGAGTTGTGGGAAAAATCAGGCCATTACGACAACTACCGCGAAAATATGTATTTCACCGACGTAGATGGGCAAAAATACGGGATAAAACCGATGAATTGCCTGGCCCATATGCTTATTTACAAATCAAAACTGAGGAGCTACCGTGACCTTCCCATAAGGTACTTCGAGCTGGGCACAGTTCACAGGCACGAAAAATCCGGCGTCCTCCACGGGCTTCTCAGGGTCAGGGCATTCACTCAAGATGACGCCCATATTATCTGCACGCCAGAACAGCTCATCGACGAGATTATCGGCGTTATGGATTTTGTCATCTATGTTATGGACGTCTTCGGGTTTCCATATTCCATAGAACTCTCCACAAGGCCCGAAAAATCAATAGGTGCAGATGAGGACTGGGAGCTTGCCACAGACGCCCTTAAAAATGCCTTGAATAAAAAGGGAAAAGAATATAAAATCAACGAAGGCGACGGCGCCTTTTACGGGCCAAAGATCGACTTTATCATGAAAGATGCCATCGGAAGAGACTGGCAGTGCGCCACAATACAGTGCGATTTTACACTGCCAGAGCGGTTCGATCTCACTTTCGTCGATTCAAATGGAGAAAAAAAACGCCCCGTAATGCTCCACCGGGTAATCCTCGGTTCAGTTGACAGGTTCTTAGGAATTCTAATCGAGCACTATGCCGGCGCATTTCCTGTGGGGCTTGCGCCAGTTCAGGCCGTAGTTATGAGCATCACCGATAAACACATCGATTATGCAGCAAAAGTGCTAAATGAACTCAAAGGCGCAAACATTAGGGCAGAGGGGGACTTCAGAAATGAAAAGCTTGGCCTCAAGATAAGAGAAGCAGAGCTAATGAAAATTCCATACACGCTCATCATCGGCGACAAAGAGATTGAAGAAAATAATGTAACGCCAAGGATGCTTAGAGGGAAAAACCTCGATGCGCTAAATATCAGCAATTTCATTGAACTTATTAGGAGCGAAAGCTCCGCATTTTGGAGGGATTAAGAAATAAAGGACAAAGGTAGAGATTCAAGGATCAACAAAGCAATTCGGGCAAAAGAAGTCCGATTGATCGATCCAGAAGGTAATCAGCTCGGCGTAATAAGTACTAAAGATGCTTTGACAAAAGCCGAAGACCTGGGCCTCGATCTTGTAGAGGTGGCGCCAAACGCCAAACCGCCGGTATGCCGTATTTTAGACTTCGGCAAGTTTAAATACCAACAAAGCAAAAAAGCCCAAGATTCAAAGAAAAAACAAACCGTTGTCAGCGTAAAGGAGGTCAAGCTACGCCCAAAGACAGAAGAGCACGACATAGAATATAAACTCAAACACATGAGGCGTTTCTTGGAGCAGGGCAACAAAGTAAAAGTCTCCATGATCTTCAGGGGAAGAGAAATCACCCATACAGATATCGGGCTGGATATACTCAAAAAAATTGTCATCCAGATGGAAGACGATGGAATTCTGGAACAGAAACCGAAACTCGAAGGGCGAAATATGAGTATGATCTTTGCGCCAAACAAAGCGGGAAAAGAAGATAAAAAAGAGAAAGACGCAAAGCCTACCAAAACCACTCCTAAAAAGTAAGTTGCTGGGGTTGCCGGGGTTGTTGGTAAACTTGGAGGGTTGGTAAATTTTGGTGGCGGTGGAGTGCATCTAAAAAATACGAATATTTAGTAAATGGAATAGTAAGTAATTAAAGTAATTAATATTGCTTCATTTTATGGAATCAATTTCAGCTCTGATGAGCTTATAGACTTAAAAGAAAGGTGGTTGGATGCCAAAGATTAAAACAAGAAGGGGTGCCGCAAAACGATTTAAAATCACAGCCGGCGGAAAGATAAAAAGAAACAAAGCCTACGCAAGCCATATCTTGACCAAAAAAACGAAAAAACGTAAAAGGAACCTGAGGGCAGGCGGGCTTGTTGACAAAACAAACGAAAAGGGCGTAAAGAGACTTCTCCCATATCTCGGCAAATGACCCCCCTCGCAAAATGGGGTGCCGCAAATAGTCCCTCACAATAATTGGGGCTGCCGCATAATTTATGTTGTTGAAAGGTTGTTGCTGTAAACGCTACCGCAAAAAAAGGGGGTTGCAAATGGTAACCAGTACAAAAAAGGTGGGGTTATCATATGATTTGTATTGTTGAAAGGCCGTTGCAGTAAAAAGAGTGTCACATAATTTGTGTTGCTGAAGGGTCGTTGCCATAAACCTTCCTCGCAAAATGGGGTGCCGCAAATAGTCCCTCACAATAATTGGGGCTGCTGTACAATTTATGTTGTTGAAAGGTTGTTGCCATTAACCCACCTCGCAAAATGGGGTGCCGCAAATAGTCCCTCAAAATAATTGGGGCTGCCGCATAATTTATGTTGTTGAAGAGTTGTTGCCATTAACCCTCCTCACAAAATGGGAAGGTGCAAATAGTCCCTTACAATAATTAGGTGGTTGCATATTTGTGACAGTAAAAGGTTGCAGATGATGGTTTGGTTTAGAAGTTTTGAGTTAAAAGTTTGTAGTTAGAAGTTAAAAATATATTGTCTGAAAAACGTATCTAAAAGAACGTGTCAGAGAAACGTGTCAAAAAAAATACCTGAGAAGATGGAGGAAATAATAGATGTCAAGAGTTACGAGGGGTCCAAATTCGAGAAAGAGACGAAAAAAAATATTAAAAGCTGCCAAAGGATTCGTAGGCGGCCGCTCAAGGAGCTTCAAGTCCGCAAAGGAGACCTGGCAAAGGGCAATGAGCTACGCATACCGTGACAGAAGAACGAAGAAAAGGGATATGAGGAGACTTTGGATTGTGCGGATCAATGCCGCAGCTCGACTGAACGATATGTCATACAGCACATTCATCAACGGCCTGAATAAATCCGAGGTAGAGATAGACAGAAAGGTGCTCGCAGATTTGGCAATTCATGATCCCCAGGGATTTTCAAAGCTCGTAGAGCTGTCCAAGAAGGGTATCGAAAAGAATGCTTGAGAGACTTGAGGCCTTAAGAAAAAAAGCGCTTTCTGAAATCAAAGCAGCCAAAGACCTCGATGTTGTTGAGTTGATCAGGGTTAAATACGTCGGCAGGAAAGGAGAGCTTACCTCT
>JAUWME010000212.1 GCA_030613285.1 Candidatus Zymogenus sp.
AAACTCACAACTGATGTCTTGAATTCCCTATTTTTGGGAATGGATACAGTAAAATATCTACTCAATGATATATCCAAAGGAGAGGGGGAGGAGCAAACTGATATTGTGGATGCTCAGGCAAGCGTTGAGAGGATACTTACGGGTGTGGAAGATGAGGATGATGATGATTTGCTGAAAGATGGTGGGGCGGATGAAATGGACATCTATGATGGGCTCAATGAATCAGAAGATGAAATGGATATCTATGATGGACTGGAACTGGTGGACAACATTTATGAGAAAGAAGCTTTAGGCGCAGAGAAAATGAAAGGGGAAGAAGAGGGTGATGAAATGGATATCTATGACGGGCTCGAAATGGTAGATGACATTTTTGAGAAAGAGGTTTTAGACGCCGAAAAAATGGAAGGGGAACAAGAGGGTGAGGAAGTGGATATTTACGAGGGGTTTGAAGTTGCAGTTGCCGAAAAAGAGAAGGAAGAGTCAGGGGCAATTGTGGGGGTGGTTGATAAGAGCAAAAATATTGATTCTGGCGATTCGGGCTTTTTTGATGAAGAGATAGAAGTGGTGTTAAATGAGCACATTGTAGAGCTTGAAAAAGCAGTAAAACGACTTGAGGAGACAAAAGCACGTGAAGAATTGAAGAATCTATTAAATCTTATAAGTAGTTTTAGCACATCCATTGAGTATTTTGGATTTGACGATCTCAATACGATTTTGTCTGGAATAATCAGGACAGTTCACCTTATGGTTGAAGAAGGAGAGAATGTAACCGACACAGAGGTACTCTATTTCTACAACACGATGGACCAAATAAAAAAATTTGTTGCAGATGAGGATTACACTGAAGTTAGTCCTGAGGAATTAAAGGCTGATGATCCGTTTTCAAGGGAGCTTACAGTTGACGAAGCAGTTAGGGAATTTACAATTGTCCCAGGTGTTGGAGGAGCAAAGGCAAAGTCACTTTACAAAATAGGCATTAAAAGTCTTAAGGCCCTATCGGAAGCCCGGGTTGAAGAGCTGGAAGCAATCGATGGAATTAACCTCAACCTTGCCAGAGAAATATGCGCTTACTTCAAGGACAAAAAACCAGTAGAAGAAAAGGAGCCGATAAAGACCACACCGTCCCCATCACAGTTGCCTGATTTAGACGATATAAAACTCAAGGATGAATCTCTAATATACAGGGATGAAATAAAAGACGATGTCATTAACGGTTATGATACGGAGCTTGTGGACATATTTCTCACAGCCACGGTTGATCTTTTTTCCCTATTAGAGATAGATCTTGAGACTATAAAGGAGATGGAAGCCGACGAAAGTGTTCTAAAAGAAGTCCTGGATGTTACGACAAGACTCAAAAGATCTGCAAAGTATATGGAATACGATAGTATTGCGTCAAGGCTCGAGGAAATTTATGAGTTAACTTCGAAATATCTTCAAAACAAAGATGAATTTTCTAAAGGAGAAGTAGATCGTCTCGTAAAGGGGCTTTTGGATTTGAGGGAAGGCTTAAGAAAATCAAAAATATTGGTTGAGAGAGATGATGCCAGTGCTATTGATTTCGAAGATATGTCTGACGAGGATAAGGAGCTTGTCCAGATATTCCTCTCTGCAACAGATCAGTATATGGATACGCTGTCAATATGTCTTTCAAACTTCAAAGAGGACAAAAACGTTGACGAGACAATCGAGATATATCAGAAAGCATTGGAGAGCCTCGAATCTTCTGCAAAGTTTATGGGATACGACAACATTATTATCAACATCGAAAAACAGTTAACTTTCCTTAGAGAAAATGTTGCCGAAGGCGCTGAGGGACCAAAACTTTTGAAGGTTCTGGAAATTGGTTTTAAAGAACTAAAAGATGAAGTGGAGGTTGTGAGCAGTCTTGTTATGATGATACCTCCGGTAGAGACTGAAGTAGAGAGGATAAGTTTCAGGAACAAACCAGAAGCCGCGTTCGAGCAACCAGAAGAGATGCTTGAAGATGTAGATATAGGTGGCGAGGATATCTTTGAGGAACTCATACCTGAAGAAGAAATGCAAAAGGGACAGGTCTCCGCGATTAGAGAGGAGATACAAGAAATATTTACCGAAGAGCCAACAGTCCAAGAAACAACAATAAAAAGTTCAGCCCCACAAACAACAAAAATAGATGAAATTATAAGAGAAGCAAACGGGGCTTTTTCGTCAAAGGACTCAGTTGAAGATGCGCCGCCTCCAGGGGGCGGAGGAGGAAAAGGAGGAGTGCCTCCAGGTGATGGCGGCGAACCACCGGGAACCGATTTTGCATATTCGAGACAGACTCTACGAGTTGAAACCGATCGGGTTGACAGTATTATGAATCTTGTGGGGGAGTTGGTTGTAAATAGAGCAAGCTTTTCTCAACTATATACAAACTTCAGAGAAGTTTATAGAGAACTCGTGGAATTGAAGAAATTGGATAAGTTAGAATTAGCTCAACTAAAAGAACTCTCACAGAAAATTGAATCCACAACGATGGAGCTGGAGCGCGTATCAAACGAGCTTCAGGAAGGGGTGATGCGTGTCAGGATGGTGGGAATAAATCAGCTCTTCAGCAGGTTTCCGAGGCTTGTGAGGGACCTCGCCGATAAAATAGACAAAAAAGTTAAACTTACCATCACCGGTAGAGAAACGGAACTCGATAAATCGGTGATTGAAGAGATCGGTGATCCACTTATTCATATAATTAGAAACGCTATTGACCACGGCCTTGAGTCCACAGCAGACAGAAAGAAAGAAAAGAAACCCGAAGTCGGTGAACTTGCAATTACGGCCTATCACCAAGGAAACCAAGTCATCATCGAAGTTACAGATGATGGTCAAGGGATTGACGTTGATGATATTAGAACAAGGATGGTAGAAAACAAGGAGATAACAGAGGCAGAAAAAGTTAGAATCTCAAACCGTGAGGCTATAAACTATCTCTTCAAGCCTGGGATATCAATGGCAAAGAAGATCAGTAACGTATCAGGACGCGGGGTGGGGCTTGACATCGTTAAGAAAAATATCGAAAAACTCAAAGGTAATGTGGAAGTCATATCAGAAAAAGGTGTTGGCACCACATTTATGATAAAAATACCATTGACACTTGCCATTATTCAGGCCCTTATCGTGAAGATTTCTGATAAAGTATATTCCATACCATTATCAACAGTAACAGAAACGGTAAGGATAAATGTCGATGAAATAGATACTATTGAAGGACATCAGGTTCTGAGATTAAGGGACAAAGTACTTCCACTTTTAGACCTAACTAATATTTTCAAAATGAACTACGGGTGGAATATTAAAACTGACGATAGTGAAAGCGATCCAAATAAAGTTTTTGTGGTTGTCCTTGCAGCAGAGGGTCGGGAAGTGGGACTCATCGTTGATAAGCTCATTGGCGAAGATGATATCGTTATCAAGTCCCTCGAAGAGTATCTCTCTGATACAAGGGGCGTTTCGGGCGCATCAATTATGGGAGATGGCAGCATCTCACTAATACTTGATGTTGTAGAGCTTGTAAATCTTGCTATTGAAAAAGAAAAAGAAATGAGAAGAAAGCAGATGAAGGAGCGTCTCAAAAGGAGACTCATAAAAACGAATAACAACAATGTAACGCCTCTTACTTAAAAGAGTATTTTTTGTTCGGATAGTTTTATGTCTGACCCAATTAAATTGATGATTGTCGATGATTCCGCTGTGATCAGGCGCGCCATAATTCAAGTGTTTGAAGAAGTGGATGATGTTGAGATCGTGGCGTTAGCATGCAATGGTAAGGAAGCGATTGAAAAATATAGCGAGTTTAAACCAGATGTTGTTACCATGGATGTCATTATGCCGAAGATGGACGGTCTTTCCGCCCTCAAGGTTCTTGCAAAACAATACTTTGTGCCGGTAGTAATGCTGAGCGGTCTTACAAAGGAGGGTGCGAATATCACGCTACGTGCACTCGATGCTGGTGCAGTCGATTTTATAACAAAACCACAAAAGGGCTCAATGCTCTTGAATTTCCAATTTCTGAAAAATGAACTCGTATCAAAAATTAGAATTGCGGCAAAGATTGATGTAGCTTCAAGTCTTGCGCTGGCCGACGAAATTCCATCAGTCGATCCCGCCAAAAATAGAACTGTAGAGCACAAAAGAAAATCGATTAGCGGATACACGAAAGAAGAGCTTTTGAAACTATCTGAAAACAAAATTGTTGTAATTGGCGCTTCTACGGGGGGGCCAAAAGCTGTTGAATTTATCCTCTCAAAAATGAAAAACGAATTTCAGGCAGGAATTATTGTAGTACAGCATATGCCGCGGTTTTTTACACAATATTTTGCCGAAAGACTAAATAAAATGACTACACTAAACGTAGTGGAGGCAAAAGATGGCGATATCATTGAGGGAGGAAAAGTTCTGGTGATTCCAGGAGAGCACGATGTGAAAATTTTCAAAACATTTTTGGCTCCGCAGATAGAACTGGTAGAAAAAAACGGTGAGGAAATCTCACCAACGCCATCCATTGATACACTCTTCTATTCCGCCGCTGCCACTTTTGGCAATAAAGTACTCGGAATCATACTAACAGGGATGGGAAAAGACGGTTCAAAGGGACTTAAAGCAATTAAAATCATGGGCGGACAGACCATTGCACAAGACGAAAAATCATCGCTGGTTTTCGGGATGCCTGGATTTGCAATAAAAGAAGGTGTGGTGGATAAAGTAGTCTCTCTTAATCAGATGCCTGGAATGATCGAAGGTGTGATAAATAACAAAATCAATTAATGTTTTTAATTCTATAAGATAATATAATGAGCAAAGTAATAACCATTGCAAGTCAGAAAGGGGGAGTTGGTAAAACAACAACAGCTGTAAATCTGGGTGCATCTTTAGGTGTT
>JAUWME010000262.1 GCA_030613285.1 Candidatus Zymogenus sp.
TTCTCTTGAATGTTTTCTCTTTTTCCCGTTGGAATGTATGTCTGCGGAGTTTCCAGTCATGGCGACACCTCCCTTACATTTAATAAAGCTTGGTTGATTTTAACACTATTTTTATAGAAATGTCAAAAATAAATAACCTATTAATTTCCAATTTACTACGTTTATTTGACGTTTATACTATTGACATGGCCTTTTGGTCTTGATAGAATCAAACAGTCGCTGCAAATAAGGGATAATAGAAATATTGGTATCATATTTTTTTCTAAAGGTATAAGGTAAGTCTCATGTGTCTTTCCTGATTAAGGGTGTGTTTGGTAAATCTTGACAGGTTATGAGATATCCCTTAAATTTGAATGTCGAGTTAGTAGGGAGGTTAGTATGGCGAAACTTTTGATTGTTGATGATGATGAGAACATATGTCTTCTCTATGAAGAAGAATTTATCGAAGAAGGTTTTGAAGTGGAGATTGCAAAAAACGGGAAAGAATGTGTAGAGAAGCTCAAGTCTTTTTCTCCCGATCTCATCATACTGGATATTCGGATGCCCCAGATGGATGGTATTGAGGCTTTGGGCAAGATCATCGCGAAGGAAAAAAATATCCCCGTAATTCTCAATTCCGCCTATTCATCCTACAAGGATGATTTTAGAAGCTGGGGCGCAGATGCCTACATTGTCAAATCATCGGACCTTACCGAGCTTAAGGACAAGGTAGTTGAGATTCTTGGGAGAAGTTCCTGATAAAGAGGGGTTTAATCGATGAAGGTGTTGGCTATGGTCTTAGCTGGCGGGAAGGGGGAAAGGCTCTATCCGCTGACAAGGGACAGGGCAAAGCCAGGCGTTCCCTTTGGCGCCAACTACAGGATTATCGACTTCACCCTTTCAAATTGTGTCAACTCTGACCTTCGCAAAATTGTAATCCTCACACAATACAAATCCTTTTCATTAGATAAACACATTCAACACGGCTGGAATTTCTTCTCCAACCAGATGGGCGAGTACGTAGACATTCTCCCCGCCCAGCAGCGTGTCAGCGAAGAGTGGTATCAAGGAACTGCAAACGCCGTCTATCAAAATATTTATACCCTTGAACAAGAAAGGCCTGACATCACGCTGATTTTGTCGGGGGATCATATCTATCGGATGGACTACCGAAAACTCATCGATTTCCATGTCCAGAAGGGTGCCGACCTTACCATTGGTGCCATACCCATGCCGAAGGAGACATCCGAGCAGTTTGGTGTTATGGTAGTGGACG
This sequence comes from Candidatus Zymogenus sp., assembly GCA_030613285.1. Taxonomy (GTDB): domain Bacteria; phylum Desulfobacterota; class Zymogenia; order Zymogenales; family Zymogenaceae; genus Zymogenus. The sequence continues at coordinate 1,256 of JAUWME010000262.1, forward strand.
ATAACTACAAAATTGTTGGTTTTCAGGAAAAACCGAAAAATCCCAAGACCATTCCATCTGACCCGGATTCTATCCTTGCCTCCATGGGGATTTACGTTTTTAACACCGAAATTATGGTAAAGCGGGTGGTGGAGGATGCAAAGCGTTCCGAAAGTTCCCACGACTTTGGAAAAAACATCATCCCAAATATGATCGAAACTGACAAGGTCTGCGCATTTCCCTTCTTTGACGAGAAGACCGGAAAACCAGCCTACTGGCGAGACATCGGTACAATCGATGCGTACTGGGAGGCGCACATGGACCTCCTCTCCAGAGATCCAGAATTTTCTCTCCTTGATCGCAAGTGGCCGATTTATACATACGAGCCGCCAACGCCCCCCGCAAAGATAATCTCGGTAGGGATAGAAGGGGAAGGAATAAGTAATTCAATTGTTTCCGGCGGTTCCCTCATTGTGGGCTCCAGGGTTACAAACTGCGTAATTGGAAGGAACATTTCAATTTACGAAGGGAGTGAGATTACTGAATCTATCATCATGGACAGGGCCAGAATTGGGAAAGGGGCGAAGCTGAAAAAGGTAATTGTTGATAAAAACGTCTCCATTCCAGAGGGGATGGAGATTGGAATTTCCAGAGAGGAAGATGAAAAGGTCTTTGATGTTTCCGAGGGTGGAATCGTGGTAATTCCAAAGATGACGAAGTTTGATTGAGATATGGGTTGTACCTCTACTAAAAAAACAATTTCATTTAAAATATAAGATGTAAAATGTTAAAAGAATTTTTGCTAATAGGGCTGTTTATTGCTGTTACTGCAAGCGGGATAGGGGGGGCGGCTCTTTCTTGGCGAATTGTGGCCAGGGTCAAAAGGGGAGTTGCCATATTGTCTTTAATGGCAATATATTTACTTGTATCCTACTTGATTGCAAGGTGGGTGGGGTCAGGGGGGTGGCCGGAGGGGATGATAGCCATACCCATTGTGGTGGTGGTTGCTCTCACTGTGGCTTTGGGGATGTTCATTGGGGCTGTTTTTGCTCTGTTCACCGGAGGAAAGCCAAATGTTTTAAAGAAGATTGTGCTTGTAACAATCCTTTCTCTTGTTGGGATAATTCTCCTTGGGCTGATCTTTAATAAGCCAATCAGGACAGAGTGGTACTTGAGAGATGTGGAAAATCCAGACCCTGTCGAGAGGCGTCTTGCGGTGCTTATGGTGGGGAAATATGGCAGTAGCAAGGGAAATAGCAAGGGAAATAGCAAGGGAAGCGAAAAGGTTCTTACGGTTTTGCTAAAAGCTGTGGAGGATGAGGACAGTGGTGTACGAGAAAGTGCCGTCTTTGGGATGATGAATCTGGGCGATAACAGGGCAGTTCAGGCTATTCTGAAAGCTCTAAAGGATGAAAGCCCGAACGTCAGGAGAGCCGCCGCATATTGTATTGTTCCGGTGGGAAGCGGTGAGCCCTGGCTTTTGGATGTGCTCCTTCCCCTCATCCACGATCCTGACGAGTCGGTACGAGAAGCGGCGGTTTCGGGGCTTGACGCTGTCGATATTAATTGGCGAAAGGGGATGGAAGTCCCGCCTCAATATTAGATTGAGATGGAATATATATTAGTGTCTAATGTCTCAAAGATGGTGGCTGCAATTCTAACTTTTGCTCGACAAGTTGATTAATCTTTTCTGTAAACAAATCATAGTGTCTTCTCTAAAAATCCAATTTCATATCTAATATTTCCAATTTTTCCTTCCTTTTTTTTGTAAAATTTGGTAGTTTGTAACCTTCAGTCTAAAATGACTGTTACCAAGCATATAAAGCGGATTTGAATTTACTATTTTTTGAAAAGGACAAAAGATGAAATACGACATCTTTTCCAGCGAGCACGAGCAGTTTAGAGATCAGCTGAGGAAATTTTTTGCAGAAAAAGTTGCGCCCTTTGCCGATGAGTGGGACGAAAAGCGGGAGAGTCCCCGTTCGATATGGTTGGAAATGGGTAAGATGGGCTTTTTGGGGTTTGGTTACGCTCCGGAGTACGGCGGTGTGGGGGCTGATGATATTTTCAGGATTGTTATGGCAGAAGAGCTTTCCCGGTGTGGCTCACCGGGGTTTGGCGTTGGGGTGTGCGGGCACAACGATATGTCCACCACCTACATCAATCTTTTGGGAACCCATGAGCAGAAACTGAAGTGGCTGACCCCCTGCACAACCGGGGAAGCGATATGCGCCATTGCTGTTACAGAGCCGGGGGCCGGGTCTGATGTGGCGGCAATTTCTACCAGAGCGGAAAGGAAGGGCGATAAATATATTGTGAACGGCCAGAAGACCTTTATCTCCAACGGGTACTATGGCGACCTTCTTGTTACCGCTGTTAAGACCGACACGAAGGCGAAGCCTGCCCACAGTGGGATTTCGCTCATTGTGATAGAGAGTAAGATGAAAGGTGTGTCTGCAAACAAGTTGGAGAAGATCGGCGGGCATTCATCTGACACGGCGGAGATTTTCTTTGAGGATGTTGAAGTTCCCGCAGAAAATCTGCTGGGTGAGGAGGGCCAGGGGTTTTATGCCATCATGACGAACTTCCAGCTTGAGAGGCTCATTGCCGGCATAATCTGTGTTGAAACCGCCCAGTACATCCTTGAAAAGACCATTGAATATACCAAGGAGCGGGTCGCCTTTAAGAAGCCCATTTCGAAATTTCAGGTGATAAAACATAAACTTGTGGATATGGCGACTGACATTGAGCTTCACAGGGCGTTGGGTTACAAATGCGCCGAGGTTTACGCCCAGGGGGAGGATGTAACTAAGGAGATTTCGATGTTTAAGGCGAGCACCGGCGAGATGGTAAACAGGGTGGTTTACGACGCTACCCAGCTCCACGGCGGTTACGGCTACATGGCGGAATACGAGGTGGCGAGGCTGTATGCTGACCTCCGGGCGGTGAGCATCGCCGGCGGCACCACCGAGATTATGAAGGAGATAATTGCCCGCCTGATGGGGATTTAGCGGGGGGGGGTTACTCCAAGTAAAGTAAGATAAGGAGTAAGACAAAAAGATATTTAGTGATGATTAGAGATTTGTTCCCTCAAATCCTCCCTTGACAATAAATGTTTTTGTGGTACTGTGAATAGAAGATTTGACCTTGGTTTACAATTTGCTATGACGAATCATTGTGTCATGATTAAGGATACTAAAAAAATGGAAAAAACTTTTA
>JAUWME010000373.1 GCA_030613285.1 Candidatus Zymogenus sp.
ATCCGAGAATTAAGCCAACAATGAGAGAACTAATTGCAGGCAAAGTTAGCTCTAAGTGCAATTCATTTCCGAGTTGATAAAGTCCGATTGATAAACCAATTATGGTAGTATAGATTGTAAAAAGAAATTTAATAATTCCAAATATTTGAGAATCATAATGGCGCATCTGTTGGAAGCATTGATTAAAATCATTTTCAAGAAATTTCATTGCCTCTTGTTCTACCATTTTATTTATTTTCTTCGTCATATCTTTTACCATTTCATTAATCTCATGCAAATGGATATGCTAAGTTCATATTTAAAACATTTTATCATAATAGCATCCATTATGCAAGAAAAACCTTTATCTATAATTGGGTTTCGTTGTGCACCGAAAAAAGGGGGTCTTTAGGCCCCCCTCATTTTTTAATTCTTCAAATAATCCAAAAAATCAATATTAAAAAACATTGCCAGGAAAATTCCGCCGGCGCAAAAAGTGAATATGCATGTGCGGATAAATATATCGCCGGCATAAAAAATAAATAGGCGTAAGCGGGTAAATTCGTCTATTGCCGAGATAGATGTGTCAAATGTTTGTATGTTGAATGAAAAAAAGCCCGGTTCAAAAACTCCAAACATTAACACGCCAAGTCCTGCGCAAATAGCAGAATACAACAACAGTTTTGCAATAATATCAAGTATTCCACGACCCTTTAAATTATTGAATTTGCCATAGTTTAATAGAATTAAACCGCCAATAACCGGGGCCAAAATGCCACCAACAATAGCAACAGCAAATGGATTATAAATAAAATCAAGCACGGTCATATTTCTGTACAGCACCCAGTTTATTTTTCCACACTGTCCAACTCCTCCTTCTTGTCAGTTCCCAGCTCAGAATCGTAAAAATCCCCGGCCTTCGGCAGCACCATTGTAAACTCATTTGTATAATCAATCTCGGCTGTGGCATCACCCACCGTGCAGTCGAGGATGTGCCCGCCCGACTTTTTGTCTTTTGAAATAAAATGAAAGTGATAGCCAGCAACATTCACTCCCTTAACATACGCCGGGCACCAAAACCCAACAATAGTTCCCTCGATATCATTATACTCAAATATCACCTGCTGCTTTACTACATCAACGAGCTTTGGATACGGTTTTTCCTGTTTGGGAACACTCCTCGCTTTGATGTATTTGAAGGTTCCCTCAATCTTGATGGCATAAAATATATTCTTTGTGGGCAAAATATCATTCAGAGATAGCTTCAACTCATCAATGCCAGTCCCACTATCCAGTTTGATGGTTTTATCTGCCTCAAAAAACGTTACGACAGCAAAGGGTGTCTTCATTAAATCATCAACAAGATATATCTTCCCATCCGTTTTCGCTTGATAGAATTTCCCATTCAATCCAATCATCTCACCATCCAGTTGGTTGAACGTCCCAATTGCAAAGTCCCCATGACGCTTCAGCTCGCCAAAGGTCACCTCCCCGTCATAGACACTTCCCAAAAGGGCGTTTATGGTGGACACCTGAAATAGTATATCATGGGTATTCTCATCGATTGCGGTTTCCTTTATGCACCCTGACATCGCAGCAACAATAGTAACAGCAAATACTACAGCAATAAACACCGACAATACCGGTCTAAAAATTGTTCTTTTCACCTTTTTCTCCTATGATTGAAGTATCTTACTTTTTTTAATTACATTTCTATTCTGTCATTCAAGAAAATGCATATTGAGATTGCTTCGTCATTCGTCTGCCCGGAGGGCATCCTCACTTCTCTTGAATGACATTATGATTTTATATTAGCCTGGATTCCCGTTTTCACGGGAATGACAAATGCTGTCATCCTCAGCTTGACTGGGAATCCAGAATGATATTCCCGTTTTCCAAGGGAATGACGCATCAAAATATCTCTTAAAAAACTCTCTTTGTCCGCCCGCCCCGATGATGTCCAATAAATCTAGTAAGTTTTCACTTCTAAATCTTTTCAAGCAACCTTTTCAAACTAACAACTACCCAGCAACCCTACCCCAGGCTCCTAACAATATCCTCTCTTGATATCATTCCCAAAAGCTCCATGTCGCTATCCACCACCGGAAAGCTCCGAAGTTTTGTTTCCACCATCAATTCCAAAATCCTTGTCAACGGCGCCTCCGGGTGAACCGTCAGCGGTGTGCTGTTCATGACGGCACCGATGGTGTCATCCAAAAGCCCGTCGTAGTTGGGTATCATCGATTTTGGCGTAATGATAAAATGCTTTAAGAAATCAAGCTTCGTTACAATCCCCACTAACTTTTCCCCATCCACCACAGGAAACGAATTGAAGTCGTGTCTCTCAAAGAGAGCCTTGATCTCCCTCAGCCCCGTGTCTGGGGTTACAGAAACCACATCCTTTGTCATTGCGTCTGTAACGTAAAGCAAAATAAAATTCTTCATAACAAACTCCCCTGTAGCTCTGGTAAAAATAAAACATAGTATAAAATATCCCAATTTAAATGAAAAATCAATACCAAAAATGCCCCATCTGTTGACAAGATGGTTGTATTGTGATAGATGTGGGAAATTATGTTTTACAAAAAAGGAGTGTAGAGATGCCCATAATTGATGCTATTGACCTCTATCAGGACGCAAAGAAAAACGGGTATGCTGTGGGCGCTTTTGACACAAACGTCGGCAACCCAGATTTTATTATGTCAATAATCGACGCCGCCGAGGAGCTTGATACTCCCGTCATCATCCAAGGTGGAGCAAAGCCGCTATCGGAGCTCTACGACATCAGGGCCTTCGGAAGGGCCATCGTCTCCCTTGCCCAAGATAGGGATGCCCAAGTCGTCCTTCATCTTAATCAAGTTACCGACCTTGACCAAGTAAGGGCTGCATTGGACTGCGGTTTTAATTCCGTTATGATTAGTACGGGCCATATGTCCCTCAAAGAAAATATCGATTTTACAAAAAAGGCCGTCGAGATTGCGGGGATTTATAACGCCGCAGTGGAAGGAAAGCTGGGAAAACTCGGGGGGCGCGAAGACGCCAAAGAGATATCCCAGTTAAGGACCGATCCCAAAGAAGCTATAAAGTTCGTCAAGGAGACGGGAATAGATATCTTTGTCCCCTCCATCGGAACTGTCTATGGCGTCCACGAGAAAAAACCGAAGCTCGATTTAGAACTCCTCTCAAAACTTCATGAGGGCCTAAAAATCGGGATGGTCATCCACGGTGCTTCGGGCCTGACCGAAAGAAACTACAGGGATTTAATCGAACGGGGCGCTGTGAAGATCAATGGCTCCACGGCT
>JAUWME010000026.1 GCA_030613285.1 Candidatus Zymogenus sp.
TCTTCAGATTTACAGGTACATCAATGTACTCTCAAAAAGTTCTGATATTAAGTAATTATTTGATAACAATTAATGCCTCTAAATTCACTTCTTTATACCTATGCAATAATCTGGCAGCAGCCCCTCAATCTTCTGAAACAGAAACTTTTTCTCTCAGGAATTTCTTTCTGCTCAAATGCCTTTTTGACACAAGCCGTCGCTCCGAGGCGTACCTTGGCGGGCGGGTAGCTTTCCTTGGAATGACCTTCCTTTGCTCCCGATTGATTTTTTCTCGCAAACGGAGGAGGGCCTTCTTCAGATTTCTGCTTCTGTGTCTGCTTTCTGTCCCTACCGCACGAATCCCTGTGGGGAGATGAGTTATCCTCACCGCCGTGTCCTTTTTGTTTCTTCGCTGGCCACCTGGGCCTGAAGACCTGAAGTACTCGATGTGAATGTCTTTTTTCTTGAACATTTTTTCTATTTCAAGTGTGCAGTCTTTAGTTGAACCCTACAAATATTTTAGTTTTTTTAAACTGCCTACCCTGTATTCAGAATAATCGAGGGCTTGGACAATCTCGCATTCTTTGTCTATCTTTTAGAAAAAAACGACAACGCTAATAATCACCATTATGTCTATTGGTAATTCATGTACGTGAATTCTAACGTACAAAAAAAAGCCTTGCGCTCCCTGACAAATTCCCTCGCCCAAACAGCCATCATCCCAAAAAGACAGCAACCTCACCTAATAATACGACAACTTTTATATCCACCACCCAAAATATGTAGCAACCCGAATATACGATAACTTTTATATGCGGCAACCCTCTATTAGTTGAAGTCGTTGGGAATGTCTTTTTCTGTTATCGGCCCCATAAAGACGCAACACATCTTTTTTGTGTCAATGATTTCCTGGGCAACCTCGATAACGTCATTGACGGTTGTCTCATCGATCTTCTCGATTATTTCTTCGGCACCTACCTGCCTGTTAAAAAACATCTCATTTCTAACCATTCTGGAGAGTCGGGAGTTTGTGCTTTCCATGCTGAGCAGAAGGTTCCCTTTGATCTGCCCCTTGGCGGAGTTGAGTTCACTATCTGTGAGGGGAACTTTGTTCATCTTCGTCAGTTCACCCATCATCACTTCCATCAATTCCACCACCGAGCTCTTGTCTGTCCCGGCATAGACCCCCAGCGATCCCACATCTTTGAAAGGTGTGAGAAATGAATATACGGCGTAGGCAAGTCCACGCTTTTCTCTAATTTCTTGAAAGAGCCTTGAGCTCATCCCACCGCCAATTACGGTGTTTAAAATGAACTGCGCGTATCTCTTTGGGTGTGAATATGGAAGTGCGGAAAATGTAACGAGGGTATGAACCTGCTCGGTATCTTTTTCTTTTATTACCCTTTCGGGCGTAAAACTGGGTGTTGAGATATCTGCCGGGAGACCGTTTCCGATACCGCTTAGGGCACTGTCTAACAGTCCTTTGGCTGTGTCATCGTCAAAGTTTCCGACGAGGCCCAGAATTATATTGTCTCTCGTGTGGTATGTTTTTTTAAATTCAAATAGTAAATTCCTATTGAAAGAGTTCACCGTTTCGACTTCACCAAGGATGGAGTATCCGAGGGGATGGTTTGCCCACATATGTTTAAAGGCAAGGTCGTGAATGTAGTCGTCGGGGGAATCCTCCACCATCTTTATCTCTTGGCGCACCACGTCTGTTTCTCTTTGGATTTCCTCTTCTGGAAAAGTGGAGTTTTTAAAAATATCGCTTATGACATCGACTGCAAGTGGGAGGTCTTCTTTTAGTACCTTAACAAAAAAACCCACACTATCCTTTGTGGTGTAGGCATTGAGGTATCCTCCAACGTCGTCGATTTCCCGGGCAATTTCAAAAGAGGTTCGTTTCTTAGTTCCCTTAAAGAGCATATGCTCCAAAAAGTGAGAGATACCGGCCGTCTCCTTTTTATCAACAACGGAGCCGGACTTCACCCAGATACCCATAGATACACTGTGAACGTATGGTATTTGCTCGGAGAGGAAAGTTATTCCCCCTCCGACTTCGCTTTTTTTAAACATTATTTGATAGGTTGTCCTTCTATGACTGACACCCAGCTTTTTTCCTAAAGGGCATCCTTTCTGGAAAGCTTGATTCTTCCTTCCTTGTCAATATCGATTACCTTCACTTTGACACTGTCTCCCTCGTTCACAACGTCGCGAACTTGGTTGACACGATGATTTTCGAGCTGTGAGATATGGACAAGACCGTCCAGACCGGGGAGGATTTCAACAAAGGCCCCAAAATCCATGACCTTAACGACCCTTCCCTCGTAGATTTTTCCAATCTCTGCTTCCATTGTCAGGTCTTCGATAATTGAAACTGCCTTTTGCGCTGACTCCTCGTTGTTGGTAATGATGTCTACCCTGCCGTCATCCATCACCTCGATTTTGGCTCCGGTATCGGCAACAATTCCCCTTATGACCTTACCACCGGGTCCGATGATGTCACGTATTTTGTCGGGGTTGATGTGGATGGTCAATATCCTCGGGGCATATTGAGACAGGTCGGCTCTCGCACTTTCAATGGTCTCTGACATCTTACTTAATATAAAAAGTCTTCCGTCCTTAGCCTGAGCAAGGGCATTACTCAAAATCTCCTTGTTGACCCCTTTGATCTTTATATCCATCTGGAGGGCGGTAATTCCGGTATCGGTTCCTGCCACCTTAAAGTCCATATCCCCGGCGTGGTCTTCGTCCCCCAGGATGTCTGACAGGATGGCAACATTGTCTCCTTCCTTCACAAGACCCATGGCGATTCCCGCCACGTGTTTTTTGATGGGAACGCCCGCATCCATGAGCGAAAGGCTCGCCCCGCAGACAGTGGCCATTGATGAGGAGCCGTTAGATTCGAGTATCTCAGATACAATACGCAGAGTATATGGAAAAGCTTCCGATTCAGGCAAAACTCCAGAGATGGCCCTTTCTGCAAGGGCACCGTGACCGATATCTCTTCGGCTTGGCCCCCGGAGGAATCTTGCCTCGCCGACTGAATATGGCGGAAAATTGTAGTGGAGCATCAAGGTTTTTTTGGTCTCTCCTCGAATGTCGTCTATCCTCTGTTCATCTTGCGATGTCCCAAGTGTTGTCGTGCAAAGGGCTTGAGTCTCCCCTCTGGTAAAGAGCGCGCTCCCGTGAGCCCTGGGCAACGATCCCACCTCAATATCAATCTGCCTGATCTCGTCGAATTTTCTACCGTCAATCCTGACTCCGTCATCAAGGATGATTGACCTCATAATCTTTTTCTCAACGGTCTCAAACGCCGACGACGCCTCCTTTATCTTCACATTGTCATCTGCTGCAATGAGGGTATCTATATAGTCATGCTTCATCTGTCTTAGGGCACCATATCGTTCCTGCTTGACCTTAATTTTAAAAGCCTCGATAATCTTTTCTTTGTTTTTTTCCTCGGCACTGGGAAAATACTCCTGGCCGAAAGGCTTCTCTTCAAATGTTCTCTTCTCCTTGCCAACTTCCTTCATCAACTCAAGCTGCATATCTATCAGGGGCTGAATGGCCTCAAAGGCTTTAAAGATTGCCTCAAGCACTACCGACTCATCGATTTCACTGAATTTTCCCTCGACCATCACAACGCTCTCTTTGCTCCCTGCAACCACAAGATCCATCTCACTATTTTCCAATTGCTCCAACGTCGGGTTTATGACTATTTGTCCATCAACCCTCCCAACCCTTACCGCCGCAATGGGGCCATGAAATGGGACATCGGAGATGGAAAGGGCGCACGATGCTCCCGTAAGCGCCATAATATCCGGGTCGTTTTCGGTATCTACAGAAACTACCGTCGCAATTACCTGAGTTTCAAAGTTGTATCCATCGGGAAACAGCGGTCGAATCGGTCTGTCAATAATACGGCAGGTTAGCGTCTCCTTTTCGGTAAGTCTCCCCTCTCTCTTAAAAAAACCTCCCGGAATCTTCCCGGCGGCATATGTTTTTTCTTGATATTCGACAGTCAGCGGAAGGAAATCTGTGTCCTCCTTGGCCAAATTCATCGAAACAACGGTAACGAGAACTCTTGTGTCCCCATATTTGACCATTACGGCCCCGTTGGCTTGCTTGGCATATTTTCCCGTTTCTATAGAAAAAGGACGCCCAGACAAATCTAATTTCTTCTCTATCACATCTTTCATTTAGTTTTCTCCTAACGTAACTCGCAGAACTATTTTCTTATACCCAGCCTTTCTATCAACTTCCTGTATCCTTCAACATCTTTACTTTTTAGATACTTTAAAAGTCTTCTTCTCTGACCAACCATTTTTAAAAGTCCGCGTCTTGAAGTATGATCCTTTTTATGGGTCTTAAAATGTTCCGTCAATCCATTTATCCTCTCGGTTAGAAGAGCAATCTGAACTTCCGGAGAACCGGTATCTGAATCATGCTTCTTAAAATCATTAATAACTTCACTTTTTGTTTCTCTTGCCAAAGACATGGTGAAATCTCCTTTTGTTCAATGAAAAACCTTAAAAGGTTTCAAATTCAACTTCATCATATTATTTGTTTCTTCTCTTGCAACTATTCTTGTTTCTTTTTTATTTACTACTCTGGCCAAAGCCAGAAGTTTATCATTATACACCAATTTTACAATTTCATCGGCATCATTCGCAACATCAATATCTTCACTATTACTATTAATATGTGCCTTATCCACCATGAGGGGCGCCCCATTCATCACGCAATTGGCCTCCTCCTGATTTATTGAAACCTCCATCATATCGTCAACAGCCTCTCTTAATGCTATAACTTTTTCCCAGCTTGCCCCCCCCTTTCTATTCCCGTTGTCATTTCCTTTTTTGTCACCCAACGCTGCAAATTCACTCAATTGTGTCGCATCCTCGATGGAAAAATTTCCACACCGCGTCCTGTTAAGGGTTTCAAGGTGCGCCGGAAACCCAAGTGCCTTGCCAATATCCACAGCGAGAGAGCGAATGTATGTTCCGGGAGAACAGGTAATGTCTAAAGTAATCCTGGGCTGTGTGTAGTCAACAAGCTCAAGGGAAATGATATTGACCTCCCTCTCCTGAACATCAACTTTAATCCCGCTTCTGGCAAGTTTGTAAAGCCTTACCCCATCAACTTTGATTGCCGAATACATCGGGGGACGCTGTTTGATCGTCCCTGTAAAATCCTCAATTACCCGAAGGATATCTTCTTTAGATATTTTGTCGATATTGCTTTCATCGCATCTCTCAACAACTTCCCCTGTTAAATCGCAGGTGTCTGTGGTTGTCCCAAGGAAAACCACGCCGCGATATGCCTTGTCGGTCTTATCCAAATAGGGGATTAATTTAGTCCCTTGGTTTATCCCCATAACGAGGACACCCGTGGCAAACGGATCAAGAGTCCCGGTATGGCCGACCTTCTTTGCAGAAAGAGTCTTTTTGACCTTCATCACCGCATCGTGGGAAGTAAGATCGGGGGGCTTATCGATTATCAAAACCCCATCTTCAGACATTTTTACTATTATCTTATCCCCCCACCTTTTCGAGCTCTGCCACTACGACCTCAAGCACCTTTTTCTTTACATCAGGAAGTTTCCCCTCAATTGTACACCCTGAAGCATTCATGTGGCCTCCGCCACCGAAATAGCTGGCAATTTTCGCCACATCCACCGGGTTTCTCGATCTGAAACTCACTTTGTACGCCTCACCGCCGGGAAGTTCTCGATAGAGCAGCGCCACCCTTACACCGGAGATAAATCTTGGGTAATCAATAAATCCTTCTATTATTTGAGGGCCGCTATTTGTCTTAATAAACATCTCTTGTGAAATTGTTATCGCCCCAATCGTTTTGTCCGCACTGAGCTCCAGTGTGTTGAGAGCCATTTCCAAAAGGAGCAGGCGGGAAACGGGATAACTCTCGTTTACCTTTTCCGCAATCTTATCGGGTTCCACACCCAACCGCACAAGCTTTTCTGAAATCTCAAATGCGCGGGCGGAGGAGTTAGAATACGTAAAACCGCCTGTATCTGATATAATGGCGGTATATATGCAAGTAGCAATGTCAAGCTCCAAGGGAAGTCCCATCGTTTCCATAAGATCGAATATTATCTCGCTTGTGGCAGATGCCCCCGTATCGACAAGGTTGATATCTCCAAAGTTGCTGTTGGACTCGTGATGGTCAATATTAATAACTCGATTAAACCGTAAACTCGGCTCAAAGGGCCCCCCAGTTCTCTCCCAATCGGTACTGTCAACAACAATTGCAAGGTCAAACGTAGTCCCGCTTATCCCGTTCATTTTATGGATAATATCCCCTGCACCGGGAAGAAATTTGAAGTTATCCGGAATCGTATTTGTCATAAACAACGTTGCATCACGTCCAGTTTTTTTCAAGAGGCATTTGAGCGCAAGGATTGAGCCAACAGCATCGCCATCGGGATTTAGATGTGAAGTCAAAAAGAAGCTTTCTGCTTCATCAATGGCTCTGGATATTTCTTTCAATTTGGAAATCAGGATTCATCCTTCAAGTCGCTCAATATTTTATCAATCTTTTCCCCGTAATCCAGGGTCTTGTCGTACTCAAAAACAATCTCTGGGGTTCTTTTGAGACTAAGCTTCCTCGCAAGAGAACTCCTTACAAACCCGGAAGCACTACTCAAACCTTTCTGGGTCTCTTCGACTGAGGTATCATTAGCTATCTTCCCCGTATTGTAGAAAACCCGGAGCCTCTTTTTGTCTGGAGACAACACCGCCCCGGTAACTGTAATCATACCAATCCTGGGATCCTTGACCTCCAGCAATAGAAGCCTGGAGACTTCTTCCATGATCAAATCCTGCAACCTCTCGTGTCGCCATGTACTTGATCCTTTCACTTAAAGAAAATCCCCATCAGAGTAGCTCATTATCTCAATTTGCTGATTTGTCATCTCTGCCAACTCAAGAGCTTCTGCATAATTAATGATCTTATCGAGATGGGAGTTCACAAAAGATGTGTCGTTTCCCAAAACAGCGACTCCAATCACTGTTCGTTGCCAGAGGTCCCCCCCGGCAACTTCTGCACATGCGGCGTTAAACTTATTTTTTATCGAATAAATCAACTTCTTGACCACCCGCCTTTTCGACTTTAGCGAGTGGGCATGATGAATAAAAAACTCCATTTGTGCTATTCCCACAACCATACTACAACTCCTGAGCTACCTCCTCAACCTCAAATGCTTCGATGATATCATGTGGCTTGATCTCGTTGAAGTTTTCAATCTTGATTCCGCATTCATAGCCGCTGGCAACTTCTTTCGTGTCATCCTTAAAACGCCTCAAGGACGACATCTTCCCCTCATGAATAATCTCATTATTTCTAATCAAGCGAACATGGGAATTTCGCAGAATTTTCCCTTCGGTAACGTAGCTTCCCGCCACCGCACCAATTTTGGGAACTGTAAATATCTCTCGTACTTCGGCCCGCCCCAATGTTTTTTCCACAAGTTTTGGAGCAAGCATTCCTGTCAAAGCTTTTTTAATGTCATCCACACAATCATAAATAACATTGTAGTATTTTATCTCCACATTCTCCTTTCCCGCCAGTTCCGAAACTTTCGGCTCTGGGCGAACAGAGAAGCCAATAACAATCGCGCCTGAGGCAGATGCCAGCATGATGTCCGATTCGGTAATACTTCCCGTGGAACTGTGAATAACCACGATTTTTGCAACATCGGTGGAAATGTTAACCAGGTTTTCGGACAGAGCCTCGGCAGAGCCTTGAACGTCTGCCTTAATAATGAGATTCAGCTCTATAGTACCCTCCTGCTCGATTTTTTCATAAAGCTCTTCGAGAGTAACCTTGGCCTGCGGGGCAACCATATCTTTTTCCCGCGACTTCATTTGCCTATGGGTAGAAATCTCTTTTGCAATCTTTTCGCTTTCTACCACAATCATTGGATCGCCAGCATTGGGAACTCCACTGAGACCGAGTATCTCAACAGGGATTGAAGGCCCGGTGTTTTCGACGTTTTCCCCCTGGTCATTTACAAGGGCTCTTATCCTTCCACTGCTAAGTCCAATAATAAAATAATCCCCAATCTTCAGCGTCCCCTCTTTTACCAGAATTGTGGCTATCGGCCCCCGCCCACGGTCCAGATTTGCCTCCACAACCACCCCCCTGGCGGGCTTATTCGGATTTGCAGTAAGCTCCAAAATCTCGGCTTGAATGGAAATCATCTCCAAAAGCTCGTTCAGATTTTTCTTTTCTTTTGCTGACACCTCAACAAAAATTGTCTCTCCTCCCATCTCTTCAGAAAGAAGGCTATGCTCCATTAATTCCCTTTTTATCTTGTCTGGGCTGGCATCTGGTCTATCAATTTTATTTATTACAACAATAATGGGGACATCGGCAGCCTTTGCGTGGTTTATCGCCTCCACAGTCTGCGGCATCACACCATCGTCTGCCGCAACTATCAAGAGCACAATATCAGTAACCTCCGCTCCTCTTGCACGCATGGTTGTAAATGCCTCATGGCCGGGCGTATCTAAAAAAACAATCTTTTTATCGCCCAGATTTACTTCATATGCACCAATATGCTGTGTTATCCCCCCAAATTCTCCCCCAACAACATTGGTCTCACGAATCGCATCCAGAAGAGTAGTCTTGCCGTGATCAACGTGTCCCATAATGGTCACCACAGGGGGCCTCGTAATCAGGTTGTCTCCTTTGTCTTCAACTTCTTTGATTATCGATTCTTCCTCAAACGCAACATTTTCCACCTCATAATCGTAATCATGTGCCACGAGAGAAGCGGTATCTAAATCAATAATATTGTTTATTGAGGTTGTTTCTATCCCCATTTCTTCCAACTTTTTTATGATTTCCCCAACCTTTATTCCCAACTGCCTTGCCAGCTCGCCGACACTAATAACCTCCTCAACTTTGACGACACGCTTACTCGCCTTTGGAGTAGTTATCAATGGCTTCTTAAAAACTTTCTTTTTCTTTTTAGCAGATAGAGATGTCTTTTTCTTTCTCGGTCTCTTTCTCTTTTTTTCTCCCTTGAATTGCTTTCCTTCATTCCAATTCTCGGAATCATCTGTCTTTACAACCACCTCTCTCTTTTTGAGAGACCTTTTTCTGGGTTTTTCTGTCGAAGTCTCTTGTGGGCGTTTCTTCTTTTTGAATCTTTTTTCTGCATCCTTTCTCTGGGGATCGGGCGCTGTCTCCTTTGATTCTGCAGCACTTTTTCTATCTTTTTTATCTTTTTTGGCCTTTTTTGGAGGCGCCTCTTCCTTTTGGGCTTTCTTAATTACCTTGTGCCTTACAACATCGGAAATTTCATCTTTTGAAACAGTCTTAAGTCTTCTTCTTAATACCCTCGCCTCCTTAACTTCTGGAACTTTACTGACTGCATCATCTTCGACTTCCTTATCAGCTCCTATCTCTTTCTTCTCCGGCGAGACAACCTCAACAGCTTCTATGTCCTCCTTCGCCTTGACCTCTTTAACTATTTCTGTGGGCTTCTCATCCTTTACTGTTTCCTCTATTTTCTTTTTAGTTGCAGTAGTTGCTGTTTCTTTGATCCCTTCAATATCTTCAACATCTTTCGTCTCCTTTTTCTCCTCTACCTTTTTTTCCACCGCCTTCTTCTCTTTCGCTTCAATACCCTCCTTGGGCTTCTTCTTCGCTCTCCTGCGTATTACAGTTGGCTTTATTCTCTCTTCTACCACATCAGCTCTCTTTTCCTTGCTGATCTTATCTTCGAGAATTCTTATTTCAACAGGCTCCAGAGTCATTTCAACATTATCCATATCTAAACCCATTTCCTGAATCTTCAACAAGAGGACTTTTTCATCTAATTTCATTTTTTTTGCGAGTTCGAAGACTTTCATCTTGGCCATATAAAATGCACCCCGTTATAAACTATCACTACATTACTTCTAATATTACTATTAAAATTGCTGTTAATGCCATTTTATTAGTTTCTTTTACAATCACTTTTACTTTTTATCTTTATATATTATACCACAAAAATAATATCATTTGTCTTAACAACTCTCTACAGTTAAAACTTACCGTCTAAAAACTTTTTAGCAGATTCAATAATGTTCTCCGCCTTTTATCCACCGATTTCATCAAAGTTACTCTTGACAATTTTATTCACATCGTCAAACCTTCCTAAAACAAATAGCTCCTTTGTCTTTTCTCCAACTCTTTTAAAATTCTTAAGGGATACCAACACCTATTCTTTTTCTTCTCCAACTTCCTCTTTAGTTTCCACTTCAATATCTTCTTCGGCTTTCACTTCAGTTTCCTCTTCCTTTTCCACTTCAGCATCCACTTCGACATCTTTTTCAATTGCCACTTCGCTTTCCACTTCTGCTTTCACATCACCGCCTTTAATAACCTCTAATGCGGAATCGTATAGTTTTTCTGCTGTTTTCGGACCCAGATGAGGAATATTTGAGAGAAAATCGAGTCCAACACTCACAAGGTCTTTGGGTGATGTAATCCCTTCCTGATATAGTATTTCTGCAGTGGCAAGGCCCACACCGGGAAGTGCACCCAGTGCATAGATTGCTTCTGCAAACAGTTTCTCTTTTTTGGACGAACTTTTTATGTCCAATTTCCACCCGACGAGCTTTGATGCAAGGCGGACATTTTGTCCTTTTTTCCCAATGGCAAGGGATAGTTGATCATCCTCCACAATAACTTCCATCGTATGCTCATCATCGTCAATTACAATTTCGCTGACCTCAGCGGGAGAGAGGGCATTTCTGACAAATGTAAATGGATCATCATCCCACGGAATGATGTCGATCTTCTCGCCCCTTAATTCCTGAACAATACTTTGAACCCTTGAGCCTTTTATTCCTACACACGCCCCCACGGGGTCCACGTCGGTGTCTTTTGAAGCAACAGCAATCTTCGAGCGTTCCCCCGCCTCTCTGGATACACACATTATATTTACTATTCCCTCGTTGATTTCAGGAACTTCAAGCTCAAAAAGTTTTACCAAAAGTCCCGGATTCGTCCTTGAAAGAATTATCTGTGGTCCTTTTGATTCCTTTAGCACCTCCAGAATATACGCCCTAATCCTGTCTCCTTGACGGTAACCTTCTCGGTTGACCTGTTCTTTTTGTGGAATAACCGCTTCTGCCCTTCCGAGGTTTACATATATTTGGCCGCGCTCAAAACGTTGTACCATGCCGGTAATAAGCTCATTGACTTTATCATGATACTCTTCGTAGATATTATCCCTTTCTGCATTCCTTACTTTTTGGATTATTACCTGTTTTGCGGTCTGAGCGGCAATCCTTCCAAAGTCTGAAATATCCATCTTAAAACCGAGGCTATCTCCAAGAACTGCTTCTGGATCGGATTCTTTTGCGTCTTCAAGTGATATCTCGCACTCAGGATTTGTAATCTCCTCAACAACTTCCTTAAATTCAAAGAGTTCTATTTCTCCCAACTCACTGTTAAATGATGCTTCGATCTCCCTCAATTCCCCATACTTTTTATTAGCTGCGGTAAGGAGCGCCGTTTCGATCGCCTCAATTAGGACTTCTTTGGAAATACCCTTTTCTTTTTCCACCTGTTCCAAGACGATGTTCAGGTTTAATTGTTGTGGTGTTTGCTTTGTGGCTTTGGTCACATTAAGCCCCTCAAATTTTCTTAATTATTTTTAAAATTTCGGTTTTTCTAATTTGCAATTTTCAAGTAAATCTTACGTTGTATGTTAGAAAACGATTTATTTCTCAATACAATATTCTATGTAATAACATTTTACAATTAAAATAGATACAGCAATTTATTAACACTCTTCCTACAACTATCTCCCCCAACGCCCTAAATCACCCAACTCCCTAAATCCCCCATCGCCCCGACAACCCCCACCAACATTCCCAGTAGCCCCGATCAATCGTACTGATATTTAAGTCTGGC